>JAQXFF010000012.1 GCA_029250425.1 Candidatus Thalassarchaeaceae archaeon
CATAGGGGTCATACAGCTGTTCTCTAGCGAGATCAATGGCCATTGCGTTGATTGTGAAATCACGTCGCGAAAGGTCCTCTTCCAATGAGGTTCCAAACTGTACTTCGTCGGGGCGACGTCCATCTCCATATGTCCCTTCCATGCGTAATGTTGTCACTTCAAATTCCATATCCGAATTTGTGATGCGAACAGTAATCGTTCCGTATTGAGCACCAGTTGGAATGGCCCGGGGGAAGATGTCTAAAATTTCATCAGGACTCAATGTGGTTGCCAAATCCAAATCTTTCCAAGGGTTTCCAAGCATAGCCTCGCGAACAGAGCCACCGACCAGCCAGATTCCACCATCTGTGGTTGCAATACGGTTGCAAACTTCACGCAGGGCTTCGGGCAGGCTATTTTTCCAGTTCAGGAGCGTTGTCGAAAGCGATTCTCCCGGAAGATCGCCAACGGCCCCCTCCAACCATGCGCTTTCCGCCATTGACCCCTTCCTTGGCACCTCGGTCATCAGGCTATCGCCGAGCGAAGTGATTTCAACGAGGATTCCATGGGGGGTGCATGGACGTCGAGTTGGTTCCAATTCTGTGGTTGAAACCACACGAAGACGTCAAACCTCGAAATGTCGATACTTTGCATGAAATGACGCTTCGCTGGAGTGCTTACACCAAACCTCTCTTGGTTGATCGGGATACGGGGACCATTCTAGATGGCCATCACCGATATCACGTGGGAATTCGGATTGGTCTTTCACGTCTACCCGTCATCAAAGTGGATTATTTGTCCGACGATGGAATTGAACTCGATATTTGGCCTGCAGCAACATTTGAATCTTTGACTAAACAGCAAGTCATCGACATGGCTCTTTCAGGCGAAGTGTTCCCACCTAAAACAAGTCGGCATAGGTTCAGTGACCACATGCCACCGATTGCGGTTCCACTCGATCTATTGAGAATCGATGAGTAACATCATTTGAGTCTTGAATCAAAGAGATGTTCCACAGTGTGGGCAGGCTTGCCAACTCAATTGGATTTGGCCACCACAATTTCCACATGTTGTTATGGGGCCAGTTTCTTGGGAAGCGGGCAGTGAATCCGGTTGTCCCTTCTGAGCGGATTGCTGCTCTAGGAAAGTCTGCATGACCTCTGGAGTTAATGCTCCGTTGTCGGCAGCCATTTTCATCATTTCACGCTGAATATCATCCGTACTTTGCTGGCGGGTGAGTTCTGCATCGGATTGTTGCGCCATTCGCGCTCGCTTTGCGGCCTGCACTTGCTCAAAGGCATTCATTGCAATATCCATCTTGCGTTGCTTACCATCCAATTCAATATCCTGCCTTTCAGATTGGTCATGGCGTTCAGCCGCCCATTCAGCCTCTTGCTTTCGCAATTCTAGAAGCTCGCTTTCAAGCGCTGCTTCAACTTGACCTCGGGCCTGAGCCTTGGCAATGTTCGCTTCGGCTTCAATGCGAGCGAGTGTCAAACTTTGTTGGCGATCGATGGCAGCCAATGCAGTTTCATTGACCAAATCCGCTCGGGCAGCCATGACATTGGTTTGCTGTGTATAGGATTGCAATTTTTCGAGATCGGTTTCATTGACGACAGCAAAGGCTCGTAGCATGGTGATTCCATATTGGTCAAATGAACCACGCATCTCTGCACGAACAGCCATCTCTAGCATATCTGCAAAGTCCGGCGTGCGTACCGCATTGATGTCTGCTTGTTTGGACAGGAGAGGGACAACAACCCGACTCATGATTTCTTGTTCATACATTTTGACAAAGAAGCCACGATTGAGTTCTCGACCACTATTGGTGAAAATATTCACAAGTTTTGGAGTGTCATCACGTTGGATTTGAAGTCGCATGTTGAGCATCCCATTGACACGCCCTCCATCCGCAGTCGCTCCTTCCATTTTGAAGAGGAGATCAAATGGCCCGGTCATGGCGAAAATCATCTTGTGATCTCTTGAACCCACACCAATTTTGCTGCCCAACCAGCGTGTGAATCCACCGACGTAATTTTTCAGGACAGTTTCAGAGAGGACATCCTGGATTTTCCCGTCAGCCATAATGACACAGGTTTCATTGGGTTTGAGTACGATATTTTTGGTTGACCAAGAATTAATTGACCCAGTGTCAATCATTCTTGCAATTACTTCTGGAGTATCTCGCCATCGATGTGTTGCCATTGTTTCACTCCCTACTGTATTCCCTTTAGAACTGCTCTACGTTCGCTGAAATGTCCACGGACACTGCTCACCAATTGTCGTGTTTCTCTAGCGGCCTTAATCGCTCCCTCCTCTTCGGTTGCGGCCTTTTCAAGATCGTTGCTACGATTGACCGCTTTGACCAAGAGGGTCAAGGTTTCATGATCGTGTTTGATTAATTTCGCAAGTACTTTCTTGGAGGTGGTGATTTGTTTGCTGAAGAACGGGTGCTCTCCACCAGTTTCCCCAAGATTCACATCATTTCGAAGAGCATCAATTTCTTCGATTGTAGATTGACATGTTTTGGCGAGTTTGACATTCCCATCGCGATAAGCGTCATCATGAACATTTTCGACATGAGTGCGGACACGATCAGCACAGCGGAGTATTTCTTCCTTGACTGCAACATCGGTTTCTCTACGCTTATCACGCTGGTAAGCACTGTATCCGCCCACAATCAAGCCAAGGGCTCGAACATAGGTCAAAGTGTCTGCAGGATTGCCGATTGTCATTGTGCCACTCATAGGGTGGTTCTACTGTTCATTCTTGATTCCTTTGGCAATGTGTTTTGGTCATTCATCTTCAGAATTATCATTATTTGTTGATGTTAGAATCAATGAACCTAGCATCGTGACCATGCCCGAGCCCATCAAGGCTGACAGGAAAACATTGAGGTTTGCCAAGCCGAATTCATTTGTTGGTGAGGTCAGATATCCAATACCTGTACTCAAATCAGATGTGTACATTCCATAAGCCACTACAGAAATCAGTCCGCACATTGATCCCGCCAATGATGCTCGAGAATCTACACGGTCCCAAAGTGTCAGCAGAACAGGTAACACTGTTGCTGCAGCAAGTAAGTCGGCGAATAAGAAAATCCCGAAAACCCCTAGGGAGTCAAAGGTGAATCCTCCAATCGTTGGTCCTGTTGCAAGATAGATTGCAATGGGAATCATTGCTAGAGTTACAATACGTGCTTGATTTAGGTTCATTTTTCCATCGGACAAATCTCGGGTAATTGAAGCCGCAACTGCATTTTGTAAGGTGTCCACACTTGAGCACACAAGTGCGATTCCTAGGACAATAAATCCAGCAATCAGGAGGGCATTTGCATCCTCTATGAGGACAAAAAATGCAGCGGATGGATCAGATATTGCCCCTCTTCCAGCGGCGACAGTTCCGAGTACGCCCATGATGAAGACAAGGGGCAATACCAACCCCGCTGCTAGCATAGCGCCTTTTTTTAGAGCCGCATCATCTTCTGATGCCCATGCACGTTGCCAATTGCCTTGGGAGAACATCTCTGCCGCAGTAATTGCAATGACCAATGCCAGGCCTGATGAGAAGGTGTCCATGTGGGACATACTGCCAATGCTCCATTCATCTTCAGGGTTGTAGGCCTTGGCATCAGATATGATCGAGCCCATGTCACCTGCGAATAGGATGAGAAGGAGAGCGACAATCAGCCACATGACAACCCATGCTTGCCAACGATCTGTTTGCAATGATGCCGGCAATCCGCCATATGTCGTATATGCAGTGGTCACAACAGCGACGGCTAGCATTGGGAGAAGTGGATCCATATCGCTGAGGGTTTCCATCGCCTTGCCGATTGCCGTAAATTCTGCGAAAAGGAATGTGAACATGTAAGCGATTGAAATGATTCCAACATAGAGTTGCATGGGGCGTCCGATTCTCATCCGCACATAATCAGCAAGTGTGACTCCTTCGGGTAATTTGCGTCGAATCATTGGACCTACAT
>JAQXFF010000038.1 GCA_029250425.1 Candidatus Thalassarchaeaceae archaeon
GATGGTGGCAATATCACAATCACTGGTTACTATTACTCATCAAGTTCGGCAACATTTGGCACTCAATCTATTTCGGGACAAGGTAGTAACGACATTTTTGTTTCACGCCTTGATACCAATGGCTCCTGGATTTGGACAAAATCAGCAGGTGGCAGTAGTGCGGACTATGGCTACGGTGTGGCCATGGATTCTTCAGGCAATGCATATCTTACGGGGTACTACTACAACACAGGATATTTTGGCTCAATCACTCTCAATTCCTACAGTTATGATGAGGCGTTTCTCGCAAAGTTAGACAGCGCTGGAAACTTCGTTTGGGCTAAGCGTTTCTACGGTTCTTACTACCAAAGGGGCCGTGACATCGATGTGAATGCCAATGGTGACATCGCAGTGACCGGGGAATTCAGTTATCGCATTAATTTCGCAGATGCTGGTGGCCCTGAATTGACCCCCAGTTATTCGTCAAGTAGTTACTATCGTGTTTGGGTGGCGAAATTCTCCAATTCAGGGACACTGACATGGGCCAAGATGGCTGGATACCTTCAGTCATCGTACAGTTCCTATGGGGAGGGAGTTGCGATTGACGATTCAGGCAATGTCGCAGTCTCTGGTCGTTTCCAGTATTTGATGGACTTTAATAGCAACAATAACCACCGTATGTATGCCTATCAGCAATCCAGTAATTGGGATTGCTTCGTTGCGAAATGGGATGCCAATGGCACCTATCAATGGGCACAGAATGCTGGTGGGTCCAATACGGATTACTGCTACGACCTTGACATGGATCCCTCCACCGGTAATATCACAATAGCAGGAATGTTCTACAGCACTGCATGGTTTGGAAATAATCAGTTGTCATCTTCTGGTTCATATGATGCCTTCATGGCACACGTCCCCTCGACTGGTGGTTGGGATTGGATGAAGAAGTTCGGTGGTTCTAGTTCCGAGTATGGTTACTCGGTCGCCATGAGAAATGGTATGTATGCATTTGGTGGCTACTTCAATGGTCAGTCGACTGATGGTTCGGGACAGATTACTTACAGTGCAGCATCTGGTGCAGACGGCTTCATTTTGATGTATGGTGCTGATCAAGATGGAGATGGATTTGGTGACCAAGTTGATGATTTCCCCTGGGAATCCACTCAATGGAAAGATACCGATGGAGATGGGTATGGTGACAATCTCAATGGGTGGCAAGGTGACAGTTGTCCGACGGTTAATGCCAATTCGACGTTAGATCGCTTTGGTTGCCCTGACGTAGATGGTGATGGTTGGTCAAATGAGGGCGATGATTTGCCCTACGAACCGACTCAATGGATTGATGGTGATGGCGATGGATTTGGCGAAAATCCCCTTGGTGTCACACCTGACACCTGCCCAAATGAATGGGGTGATTCATGGCGTGATCGTCTTGGTTGCCGAGATTTGGATTCTGATGGGCAATCCGATTTGAACGATTTCTTCATGAACAATCCGACACAATGGTCGGATTCCGACAATGATGGATTGGGTGATAATTGGGGTGATATTTCATGGAATGATACTCGGGCAGAACATTGGCCGGGTATTTGGGTTGAGAACGCAACCGTTTCAGACCCGACTCCACTTGATTATGATGGTGATGGTTTTGAAGATTTGAGTGCAGGGGGTCCTTGGGGCCCTTACGATGATTGCGTATACGAATATGGTACGTCTGTGAGAGATTTGATTGGTTGTATCGACAGCGATGGCGACGGTTGGTCAGATGTTGGCGATGAGGTTGATGATAATCCAACACAATGGGAAGATGCTGATGGTGATGG
>JAQXFF010000042.1 GCA_029250425.1 Candidatus Thalassarchaeaceae archaeon
AATTGGAAGCGCTAAAAAAAAACATTTCTTCAATCGAATGCAATGGGCAAACCTTCAACTTTGGCTTTTTGGGCTGCTTTTGTCAACATGTTTCTAGCATTCTCCACTGGATCCTGGCCCGGATAAACTTCCAATTTTATCCGACCCTTAATTTGTTCTTCAGAACCAACTGATAATTCTATAGAGCCATTTACTAGAGCGGAAATACTCAATCTAATATACAGTGCATTACCGTCGTCAATTCTTGCACCAAGGTCATTTAATTCAGATAATTTGGTCAGGAATTCATGCCCCAGGTGGCAGATGCTTTGCTTTGCGGCCTTTTTTTGCTGAATTTGTGCGCGCAACAGAATCATTCTCGCTCCATGATAGGACTTTACTTTCTCTTTGGTGATCTCTGCCATTCCACCAGTCAACCATTCGAGGGCAGCCTCAATACCCTCGGTTGAACCGACTCCACTGGACGTGGCATTCCATGCAACGTTGTGTACCGCCACACTTGACGCGTGGCGTGCCCGGCCTATGACCCCTACGGGGTCCAAGCATGGCGTTCAAATACTCGGGGCAGGTCGGCGGCTCGCTAGTGGGGTAGCCCCCGCGACAATCAGGAGATGAAAACTATGGCCACTAAGGGTGCAGCATCACGAGCAGCAGCTCGCAAGCAGAAAGATAAATGGAAGTCAAAAAGATGGTACACCATCCGCGCTCCTCGACAACCTTGGCATTTCAAGGTCATCGGAGAAACCCTTGGCGAAGAGGACGAACTCCTGATTGGTCGCATGTATGAGATTACTCAGCAAGAAGTTGATGGCGATTTTAGTAAATTGCATGTCAAACTAAAATTCCGTGTCACAGAAATCGTTGGCCAGGATGCAATTACACAATTTGTAGGTCACGAAGTTCTCAAAGATCACGTTAGACGACAAGTTCGCAGGTATCGTGGTAAAGTCGATGATGTCATCGATGCGATTACCGAAGATGGTTACTACGTACGCATCAAGCCATTCCTGATTACTCAAGGCAGAGTCAAGTCTAGCCAAAAGAAGGGTATCCGTGACGCATGCCGTGACATGGTTCTTCAGACAGCCGCTCGAACTACATGGCTTGATTTGCAGAAGCAAATTTTGTCTGGTGATCTTGAACAGGCGCTTGAAAAAGCCGCCCGTAAGGTTGCTTCAGTCAAAATCGTCATGATTCGTAAGAGTCAGCTTGTCCAAGATGGTGTACTTGTTGATGATGGTCCAACACTCGATGAAATCCGTGAGGATGAATCGCGTGTATCTGCGGCCAAGAAAGCAGCAATAGCAGCAGCAATGGAAGATGAGGAATCTGATGACGCCCCGGATGTTCTTGCAGCAGCAGAAGCAGCCGGTGAAGACACAGATGATACATCAGCGGAAGAAGATGATTCTGGAGATGAAACTGTAGACGAAGAAGCCGCTGAAGAAGAGGTTACTGAGGAAGCAGAAGAAACGGATGATTCACCAGATTACGCCTCGATGAAGGTCGCTGAACTCAAGGTACTTCTCAAGGCAGCAGGAAAGCCTGTTTCTGGAAAGAAGGACGAGTTGATCGCCCGCTTGATGGAGTAGGTGAGGCCAATGGCCCGCCTCACAGTGCTGTGTGGCACTGGAATGACCGAATTGGCCACAGCAACTGAGGGGGCTGTAGTTGAGACCTTCCGCTCCGATACCCCTTTTGGGGATGTGCCATGCACATTGATTCGAAATAACGGGCATGAAATTCTATTCATTTATCGTCATCACAGGCCCGATGGTAAAGTCAACCCACCGCATAGTATCGAACATCGCGCAAATGTCCATGCTGCCGTTTCGTTCCAACCTGGGGCCGTAGTCAGCGTTTGGTGTGTGGGCTCAATGGATCCTGATTTCCCACCAGGTGTTGTCGGGGTTGCTGACGACATGCTCGATATTTCCGGTACTGTTTGGACTTTCCATGATTCATCAGCAGTCCACGTTAATCGTACTGAAATGTTCAATCGAGCGTTATCTGCTATAGCCACAGGTGAACTGAAATCACAAGATGGTGCAGGACCCAATGCATACAGGCAAATTGTCGGGCAAGCCAGCGGACCACAATTCGAGAGTAGATCTGATGTTGAAGCCTATCATCGCTTAGGTGCAACATGTGTGAATATGACAATTGGTGGTGAAGCACGCTGTATGTCGGAGAAGGAACCGCCCCATGTTGGCCTTTTACTTTCTAGCAATTGGGCGGCTGGAAAGGATCCAAGCGATGCACTTGCTCCTGTTGACCACCATAGTGTGGAAGCTCTTGCAGCATCTATGCGTGCTCGGGTTTGGGCGGCGATTTTGGGAATCGCAGATTCCATCCAAAATGACTGAATCGGAATTCTACAGAGTCGAACAGTAGGTTCATCGTCCTCGGTCCAAGTTCAGTGTAATATGGCAAGGCCAATCAATGTCGATGAATGGGGCGAAGTAGAATTTTCAGAGGAACCAGATGGTTCATGGTTGACGATGATGGGCAGAGTTGCACGCTTTCATCTGAAACATGATTTCGCCAATCCCGATAACAATGGTCACGATATGGGGTATCGCCTTGCTCTGGTGATCGAAGAATTGGGTGAATTATCTGCAGCAATCACCAAAGGTAAGCCCAAAGAAGAGGCTGCTGAAGAATTGGCGGATGTTTTCATTTTGACACTTGGGAATGCTTTGGCCATGGAAGTTGATTTGGAAGCCGAGTTTCACAAGAAGTTAGATCGCATCATGCAACGTCCATCCAAGCGCGGTGGCATGGGAATCAGAGTCACTGAATACACGGGTGAATGAAAGATGGTTCTGAGGTAAACAATAATTCTGAGAACACTAGGGCGACGATTCTCTAAAAATAAGTGAAAGGAAAAGGTATCAAGCCAACCGGTTCCACGGGTGAATGTGGAATACAGCAACATCAAGCCATTCGTTATTGGAATCGTCATCTGCTCCCTTGGTGCTTTTCTT
>JAQXFF010000045.1 GCA_029250425.1 Candidatus Thalassarchaeaceae archaeon
ACATCACACTTGGTGATGCAGGTCATGTTCACTCCCTCCAGAAGGGTCTAAGAGGGGTATTCACCGCAGAAGAATTCACTGAGATTATGGATCAGGCTCAGACACGATGTGCTGAACTACGAGACATTGTACACAAATTGGAGGAATCACAATGAGTAAGCGTACACAAAAAACAGGTGCTACAGCACGATTTGGAAGCCGTTATGGTGTGAGTGTTAGACGCCGAGCAGGTGCTGCAATTTCCAAGGTAAAGCGCGCATATACGTGTCCGGTTTGCCAATATCCCAAGGTTAAAAGAGAAGCCAGTGGAATCTGGGGCTGCAAGAAATGCGGTCACACATTTGCTGGTGGTGTTTGGGAACCATTCACCCGTGCCAGTGATGCAAACAACAGAATCATCCGCCGTGGCCTTGAAGGCGCGACAGCAACTGACATGGCAGTAATCGCATCACAGAAGGCAATCGAATTTGAGCGCGCTCAAGCGGAGGCTGAAGAGCGTGGCGAAGAAGAAGAGTGAGGCCTGGGTGGCCACGATTACGACCGCCAGTAACGATTCTGCAGCGCTAGCTGCAAGTTTGGCATGTGAAGATGTCGCGTGTGTAATCGATGACAAGGAATCAGTTCAAGTCACAATTCGTGGTCATTCCGCATCTGATTTACGAGCAAAATACAACTCGACTCTCAGATCGTTGAGAGCTTCGAGCGAAGCATTATCGGTTATCGAGTGAAGTGGTAATTATGAGTGAAAACATCCCATTGGAGCAAATTGTACAGGAACTGCAAATGGTTGCACAGCAACTTGTTTCAGTTCAGACACAAGTGAGAGAATTACAAGGTACGATTGAGCATTTATCAAATCAGATTGAAGGTAACTCAATATTCCAACAGGTCGGTCCATTGCTAGTAGAGGTTGATGACATCGGAGTTTTGAACGATAGTTTAGCGGAAACATGCAAGCAACTCAATGACCACGCAGAGAAATTAAGTGCGAGAGAAAATGAATTACGATCTGCCTATGAATCGGCAGTGAAACAATTTGAATCTGCATAGGTGATTCTTTGGATAAATCTCGTGTCAACGACATGGAGCGCTTAAACCAATGGATTGGTGGCGCAATTAAACGAGGCGCAGTAGCCGTATTAACTCATAGAAATGGGGATATGGATACTGTAGGTTCTGCCTGTGCCCTTGCCAATATAATCGGTCCATCCGCTAGAGCATGTGGTACACATCTTTCGACCATGGCTAAGACAATGGTCTCTGAAACAGGGGCGGATTTTCTCATTTTAGATTCAAAATCTCCGACGTGGCCACGCAATTTGGGTGGTATTATCATAGTGGATGCAGCTGGGCCGAATCAACCAGGGATTGATTTGCCTGCAGTGCCGAAGTGCATTATTGATCACCATTCTGCGGGTGAATCATTTGAACTTGAGGCGTCTGACTTGGAGATCAATTGGGATACATGCTCAACAGCTGAAATCATTCAACTTTGGGCTGAAACTCATGCAAGTTCTCGAATTGACAATCAATCCCGTATGTTGTTACTGGCAGGAATAATTACCGATACAGGCCGTTTTAGGCATGCAAATGCCGCTGCTCTAACAGCTGCAGGTAGGTTGGCGGATGCAGGTGAAATTGATTTTTCTGGATTTGTTGAAAATATGGAATCAGTCAAATTAAACCATTCACAACGAGTTGCGATTACCAAGGCGCTTTCAAGAGTTCAGACATTAGACATTGGTCGTTGGTTTTTGTCCCATACTAAGGCGGGAACAAATGAAGGAATTGTGGCCCGCACACTCATTACTGCAGGTGCTGATATTGCACTTGTTTGTCGTAAATTACAGGGCGAGACACGACTTACAGCACGGGCAAGTCGTGGCGCTACACAGGAAGGTGTCCATCTTGGTGATTTGATGCAGAAAATGGTATTGCGTAGTGGTGGTGAAGGTGGTGGTCACGCTGGAGCAGCTGGCTGGACTGGCGATATACACCATGCAGACGCGACATCAGGATTCATTGCATTGCTTATGTCTACTCAAGGGGATGTTGAAAATGGATCCTAGGCAAATTGTTTCGAATTTATTATCCGGCGAAGTGTCGGATTTCGTGCAAACTGAACAGCACCAAACACTGATTGTTGCAGAACAAGCAATTTGTGAAGGTCATATGGGAATATATGAGGACATTTCACACAATCTAAATCAAGTTGAACAGCAAATTATTCAATTTCGAATTGCCCAAATGTCAAATGATGCAAATTTAGCTCAAGAATGCTTGGCTAACGCATTGGAAAATAGCCGTTCAAAGGAGAATAGAGACCATTTGCTAGAGGCCAGGATTCGCATGGAATGGGGGGTACTCCGTTCTAGCCTTGGTCAGATGACCGAAGCAGGAGTTGATTTACGATGGGCTGTTGAGCGATTGGGGGCAATATCCGAGGGACATCGGTGGCACGGACTCTCTTTACTGAACATGGCAGCATGGCATCAAAACAGAGGCGAATATGGGATGGCATTGGCTATGCATTCAGAGATTTCAAGGCATGGTCCACATTTGGTGGAAATTGTAGCAATGTCTCGTCGTAGAGCTGCCGAACTGCTAATCGAAAAAAATCATATTTACAGCGCCCTCAGAAATTTGTGGATTGCACATCAGGGATTCTTGCAGACAGATATGACAAATGAAGCCATTGAAGCTGGATTGCATTGGATTGATTTAGGATTAACCGAGGTGTCAATAGATGCACCAAC
>JAQXFF010000096.1 GCA_029250425.1 Candidatus Thalassarchaeaceae archaeon
TTCAATGCATAGCGCATACTTGAATGAAGGCCTAGTGATTTGATGAGTTCATCTACACCCGTTTTTCGAACGTGTCCTACGGTGCGAATTCCGCCCTTGCTCAATTTCTTCAAATCATCTGGGCGAATGTCTTGAGATGACATGAGCCGCTCGAGATTGAAAGCGTCGGGGGGTAACTGTTCATCCACTGCGTAAAATGTGAATCGGGGCCTTCTCCGAGGATCTCGATAGTAATCTTCCTCTGCAGAGAGATGGCCATTCAGGCAATTGAGAGTGTTCAATTTCTCTGGGTTAACCTTCATCCCCCAATCGTCGTGGTCATCAGCAAAACCTTTGCCAAATTCTGAACCTTCAGTCACCTTTTCACCTCCGACAATTAATCCTTGGATGTATTTCTCTAATGAGTAGTTTCATGCAATCAATTTCCAAATTGTAGAGTTGTTTTTGCCACTAGACACCCAATTTGGACTTGGGTATAATGTCACCAGTGTTCGTTTTCCAGGATTGATTACAAGTGTAATTGGTATTGGAGGCGACGATTCACATCCAACCGGCGAAAAGAATACATCGACTTTCTTCGATTTCAATTCTTCATTACCAATCATCGCCCGATTCAGGAGACGATACAATCGTTGTTTGATTGTCTGTTTGTCTTTGGGTCGCTTTGGATTGGTTTCAGGAATTAGAGGCAGGATTCTTTCCTCAAATCGTTCAATGGCGTGGTTGGTTGGATGGATTACTTGTGTCATCAAAGGGTGCTATCCCAATGAAATATACTAAGGTGTCAAGTCGAATGATGTGTGATTCGACATGAGTTACAGTCTATAGGTGAAAAATTGTGTCGAATCGACTGAATCAGACACGAGTCATGTCGGATTTGAATCAGCCCGATTTTCGCCATACATGCTCAGAATGAATTTCCCCAATGGTTCTAGTTTCCATACTTGTGGGTTTTCACCTTGATGAGATACGCATCCTTTCAATTCGAACAATTGCAGTTGACGCGTGATGGTTCGATCCGTGGTGTCAACAGTTAGTCGCTCATCCTCTAGAGATAGTTGTGTACCAATTTTGGTTCTGTCCATATGAGATGCCGTGGATTCCAAACCTTGAGATTCTCTATTTCTTAGACATTGTAGATATTTGATATTGCCTAAGCGACGCGAATCATTGCTAAACCAAGAAATCAAAGACATCAATTCGTTGATGAATGTAATTTCAAAGAGGTTGTCTTCTGAACGGCGATCAGAATGGACGGCATCTAATATCGAGTATGTCTTCAAACCACCTTGAATGGCTGCCAAAGCCATTCCAATAACCATTAGACTTGTACCACCAGTTACTCCGGCATAGAATTCTAAATCATCATGTTTTGAAAGCTGACGGGCCTTAGCAATGGCTTCTTGGACTGCCATAATCACTTGTAGGACCGTTTCTTCATCGAATGGATTGATGTTGATTATCTCGCAATGTTCGACATCCTTGCTCCAATTACCAGCTCTAGAATCACCCTCGTCAATCCATGATTTCATTTTACCAGCATTGGTGTCGGGGTTGCTAATCAGAAAAACCATACTTGGTCTGTAATGATCGATGGCTTCCTTCAATGCACCCACAGATCTTCCCTGTGAATGTATCAACACCTTGTCTGCCATTGAACTTGCGAGAATGTCCTACTTGAACAGTTATTCGTTTCAAAGGGCCACCATTGGAACCATTGCATATCCATTGTAATAGATGAAAAACGCACTGATTCAATTAGTACAAATCAGAGGGAATTTCTCTAGAGTCCCGAACGTAATGCT
>JAQXFF010000126.1 GCA_029250425.1 Candidatus Thalassarchaeaceae archaeon
CTGAAAGGCCAAGATAACGACCATACAATTTGATTTCACTTCTCGATGAGGCTTGAACAACAGCATCAACTGGAAGAACGCGCCCCTTCCTTCGAACTCCATCAACATCGCCATTTTTTCGCCTGCGGAATCCAGTTACAGAACCACCCATTTCGAATGTGACATCTGTTTGCATGCAAGCCGCAATCAACCTACCACTTGCACCAACCCAGCCATCAATTGCAATTGTCGCAGGACTTTTCCACCCCAAATTGAGGACTGCGTCAGGATTCGGTGTGGGATTAAAATTCCAAAGAATCGAGAGGAGTGCTGCTGCATCTTTAGATGGGCCTTCCAATTGACTGAGGTCGCCATTTCTTGCCGCTTGTATCAGCGGTGCCCATTCAGTAGACAGCGTTCCTGATGAACGTTTGAAATATCCGGAAATTGTGGGTAACGAAGATCGTTTGTCATCACGCACAAAAGCCATTTTCGACAGTGGGACTTTTCGTGTGGGCATGGGTACTTTCAATCTGGACAATAATTTGTCCAAGTCACTCTTTCGATTCCAAAATAACGGAATACGATCAAACAGCCAAGCCGAATCTGGATGAATTGGAGATGCAAGGCCACCAATCGGTTCAGAATGGCCAAAAATAATCACTTCTGCATCACTGCTGGCAGCAGCGAGGCCAGTGATAAGGCCGCTCAAGCCATCACCCACTACCCCAACACGCCGCATATTGTACGCGGGAAGGTGGGGGGTCATGAAGGCGGCGAAGGGGATTATTTCGGATTTATTGCAGCCGAGAGGGTGAAAACCCCCCCACGACTCGGCCGTGCAGTGTCCCCCGATGGTGCTACGCCTATTGAGGCGCCGAATGATGTCGGTGATGTCCTTACCGAAACGGTTGAACTCGTTGAAAAATTGAGTCCACCTCATGACCGTAGGATGGTGTTAATCAGTGATGAGGGGCCCACTGAATGGTTCATCAATAGTGCTCGCAGATGGATTTCTGCAATGATGGCTGACGAGGGGGTTTTCGAACCCATCCCTGGAGGTGAACGTAGGACAAAAGCTGAGATTCGTTCCAGAGAAGATGGGACCTTGGCCGGACTATACGTCGCCGATCTCTTACTTCGAGAATGGATGCCGGGGGCACGATTCACTTGGACAATGGGGGAAGGATCTCGAATTGAAGCCGGGAATTGCATTCTTACCATTGAAGGTGGACGACATCAAATTTTGGTCTGTGAAAGAATCATTTTGAATATCCTAGGGCGCCTAAGTGGTATTGCCACGAATACTGCTCGGTGGGTTGCACATTCACAAATCCCTCTTGCCGCTACTCGCAAAACCGCTTGGGGTGCACTTGACAAAGCTGCTGTGGCAGTGGGTGGAGGTTTGACACATCGCATCCACAGGGCGGATGCACTCATGCTCAAAGAAAACGACCTTGCTTCTACCGCAGAAGAAGGTGATGTGGGCCCCGCACGCGTTCGAAAAGTTCTCCAATTTGTGCCCAAAGAATCGATTGGTGCTTTCGTCACAATAGAAGTACGGACGCTAGATGAAGCACTTGCAGCCGCAGAAGCATGGGCGGAACGAATGCTTGAATTTGATGAAGGTATGAGACTCAATGTGATGCTCGACAATATGGGCCCGGAATTATCTCGTGATGCCGCTCTAGACATCAAAACAAGGGGACTTCGAGAATACGTTACAATTGAGGCCAGTGGAAATATTGTCTTTGAAGAATTGGATGCATGGCAGAGTTCTCAGGTTGATGTGATCTCCACTTCTGGTTTGCATCGAGCGGCACCCCCTCTTGATTTAAC
>JAQXFF010000127.1 GCA_029250425.1 Candidatus Thalassarchaeaceae archaeon
CCCTCCGGCCCTATGGGGCCGGGTTCTCCGCTTCAATCCGACGGTTGGCTCGAAATCGCAACCAGAAGGCCGCAGGAACAGAAATTGAACCAATCGAAGCCACCCAGGTGATGGCTGAACCAAGAATGACTCCATACTCTGGCAAAGTGTGTGTTGCCAACAGTGCATAGAAACTGACAGACATGGCCCCAAGCATCATCGGACCGACCGCACCACTCGGTACATCTTCGCCCTGAGCAATCCAAAGTGCAACCATACTGGTGAGGAAAATCGCCGGGAAAACTGAGGCCATTCCAGCCAACAAGGGCGAGCCCAATTGTGAGAGCCAAACTGCAGCGCCAATCGCTGTAGCGGCGGCCACTCCACGCATGGCCAACGTCAGTGAACTCACTCTGTTTTGGCCCCGCGGTGCAGGTCGATGCTCAAGTGAAATCCACAAACCGAAAATGAGGCCCAGCAACAAGGCAGCAAGCCCGATGGTCATCGAGGCTTGTTCGGAGAAAACTGTGACTGAAAATGCAGCGCCAGCAAACCAGACTCCAAGATTGATACTGGTGATGGTTGCCAAGCGTTTGCCAAATGTCCAATTGGGCACCTTGGGTGGAATCACACGCCACAACCACAGGAAGATCGCATTCAGTAACATGCCGACGGGTACCATGCCCATCGCAGGTTGGAAAGCAGAATCGGTGGGTTCCGCCAGCCACATGAAAGCAGCCGCCGGAACTATGGTGGTTGGAATCGTTCCGAGAATACCTCCAATCAGACCACCGAATTTCTCAATGGCAACCGTCACTGCAATGGCGACAAAACCTGCGAGCGCTGCGGCCAGTATGATCTGACCCTGCGGGTTCATTCCTAATCCCCAATTTCAGCGTCTGCCATCGATTCCTCAAGGATATACAAGGATGGGTCGCGAATATTCTGTAATTGCATGAAGAGCACGATGGCTACAGCAATCGAGAGAATGAGTAGGAAGGAAAGGCCACCTACAATCATGCTCGTGCTGAGGAATCCTGAGTCTTCCTGAACGGTTGCCTTCTCACTACCCATGATGTGCAAGTGAGTCACCACATTGGCGCTCGAATTTGTATTCTGCAAAGCGCGGACCATCAATGTCTGATTGCCTTCGATGGTGTTGCCTGGCAAATACTTGAGGCGATCAACAAACATGTCGTGCTCGATTTCAAACGAAGAATCGCCCGTCTCGTAGCCTTCCAAATCCATCCATTCATCACGCATGTCCCAGGTACGCCACTGAATCTTTTCAGCGGCCCCATCAACACGGAATGTGATTGACTGTCCTTGGCCAACATGGACCTTGTTGTCACCCATGATTGAGGTCGACAAATTCAACGCAACTGTGTCCGTAAATCCGTAGACCTGATTGGCCGCTTCCATGACTGCGGGGAGAGAGCGAACTTCGCCGTGCCCATACACGTTGTTTTGGCGTGGTTTGAGTGAAGTTGCATCCTCAGCACAGGGTTCGTTGGCACCCGCATGGTGACATTGCCTGTACTCTGAGGTCTCCTGCATGATGTTGCGTACATCAAACGGTGAAAGTTCGGGATTGGCCTGATACATCAGTGCAGCAATTCCTGCGGCTCCTGGTGTGGCCATACTGGTACCGGACATGTCGGTATAGCCTGTACCGGTATTGAATGCGACAGACATGACATTAGAACCAACAAAGGCGATATTTGGCTTGATGCGTCCTTCCTCGGTTGGGCCTTGACTTGAGTAAATTGCAATGCCTGGATCATCGCCCTTGTCAAGCGCACCAACTGTGATGACATCCTCTGCACTTCCAGGCGTACCGATTTGAGCAGATACCGCACTGTTACCTGCCGCAATGAAGAGTGCAATGCCTGAACGAACCATTTCATTGGCCATGCGCGCAACACTCTCTTCCTCAGCACTGGTCATCTCAATCAATCCTGGACCACCAAGACTCATGCTGGCTGCACGGATGTTGAAATCGTGACGCTTGTCGACAGTCCATTCCATGCCCATCATGACGCCCGCGAACGAACCTGAGCCGCCTGAGTCGAGTACCTTCACACCAACCAACTGAGCTTGTGGCGCCATGCCGGTATGCTCGTAGGTAGGTGCGCCCGTGCCGGCAGTTGTACCTGCACAGTGTGAGCCGTGTCCTTGATCATCATAGGGGAAAATTTCGGTTCCATTGGTCAAACCAGGGTTGTTGACCACATCGTAGAATGCAATCACTTTCGGATCATTTGTGCTATTATCATCATCCAAATCATCCAAACCTGCGTGAGAACCGTCAATGCCTGTATCGATGATGGCGACAACGCTGCCCGCACCATCATATCCAGTCTCTTCGTAAATATCCCAAACACCATGAGTATCTTTGACATCAGAATTGGCTATTTCCAATACCCCATCTAGTTCAACCATTACGACACCAGGCAGTACAGAAAGAGCTTCAATACGCTCAACAGGAACTGAACCTGCGATGCTGTCAATCAGATGGAAAGTGTGTAGGTGAATGAAATCTACTTCATCCTCGAGTAGAAGTTCATCAGCCACTGTGGGTAGATGATCAAAATCCACGATGACATCAATTCGACCTTCTTCATCGACCCAGTCATATTGAGTATTGTCCATTGCGATCCAAATGTTATCCTGAATCCCATCCTTGTCCTTGTCCATCAGTGTATCTTCCCACCAAGGGACCTCTTCAATTTCTGAAGTTGGAATCGGTGTGGCGGCAGCCAACATTGGCAAAACGAATAGACCAATCGCGGCAATGGCAAGTAGACTTCGAGCGCGGTCAGAGTGCATGGTATCACCCTTCGGGTGAATGGACTGATTATTCAAGGGAACGGTTCCATGGAATGGGTTCTATTGAAGGACTCAAGGGTGAGTCGGGGGGTATGCGCAGGCTTCTAGTCGCTGTCATGGTCGTCGGCCTGCTCGTCCCTGTAACGGCTGGTGGCATGACGATTACACAGCCCAATTACAGCACAGGGGATTGGTTTGAGTACGACGGTTGGACCGCTGCTGTATTCGCAGAATATGAATCTCAAATGCAAGCAAATAGCACCGATTTTGATCACTTGAATCTGGTCGAGGAAATTCCCATGCGGCTGACCATTCAAGCAAGTGAAAGCATTAGTTTGGGTGGGCAAAGTACGAACTGTCGCGTAAGTCTTGTCGAACATTCCGTGAACATGACCGTTCACTTCACAGATGGCAGTACCTATTACGACAACGATACCATGACACTCAATGTCACCACCACCATCGAAGTGTGGATGCCCACGGGCGCGAATGCATTTGAGAAGCGAGTTGAAACCATCTATCTGGAAACATGGTTCAGTGGTGGGGGCGAAGACAATTATCTTGAGAATCGATTGGTGACTGAGGAAATCATCGAGCGCGATGGGCTGTGGCCCAGTGGCATTGATGTTGGAGATGAATGGGATTTCTCAGAAACAATCTCGCGTACGACCATTACAGAACAGCGCATCAACCGAGCCCTGTGGAATGAAACAAGTCGTGTTTCAGAAGACCTGGCGCGTCAAGTGACATGGACTGCAGCTGAGGAAACTAACATCTCAACAGGGGATGAAAATTATGGAAATACACCGACCATCCGAATGGAGCAGCAAATTGTCGGGGAATCTCGCACCAGTATCGATTGGTACCATGCAGAAGGATTTTTAATCAAAACACAACACTTTGACAATGGCACACTCGTGCTTTCAGCCACCCTCACTGATCACAAGTATTCTTCAGAGAACGTGGTCGCGACTGTAGTCACAGACAATGGACTTCCAGCACCATCACTGTTGGCTGGAATCGGTGTGTTTGCTTTGGCGGCCATCCGTCGCTCAAAATCTGAATGAAAGGCCAAGCCTTAGTGCAGTATGATGACCTGCATCCAATACCAATGGTGCACGGTCAATTGCATCTTGACGAATTAATGCACCAATCGCACTACCCTCCAATGTGAGGGTCGAAGCCCCGCAAATCATCGCGATGCCCTCAGGATCTAAACAGGCTAAAATTCCATGAGTGCCCCAATCAATGCTGGTCGGCGTATCATCCATACGATTGTTGGCCGGGATTTGGAGAGTTGCGACTCCGCCCTCTAGAGTGAAATTGTACATGTTTTCATGATGCCAAAGTGTGCCATCTTCTCCATCAGGACCGGTGATTGTGATGTTGAGCATTTGATTTAGGGCCGCAGTAGAGGGGTCGACTTGAACCGTAACATCCGAAACAGCTGCTGGAGCGAATGAAGTTAGCCAGAATTTGGCATCAACGCCATCCATCGCAATGTCATCAGTCCACCAATAGACATCGTTGCCAACAGCAGGACACCACCAATGATCCTCCAAGAGGTCCCCGTTCGTGTTATTCCACCATATGTGGTAGGAGTCTTCACACCCAGAGTAGGTGGTTGGACTCTCAGTAACCTCGGTAATGTTGTAGAGGATGGTTTCCTCTTCCTCTTGAGGCTCTGACAGCGCGATAGGGCCTCCATTTCCGGACCATGTTTGAGTGTGTTTTGAAGCGGTGTTCCAAGTCTCATTGATTCGCATGGGAAAATCGTAAACCTCCTGTGGAGGATTATATTCGTGAGTATGCGAGAAATCAGCAATTCCAGTCACCCAAATTCCAAACGCATCGAAATCAAGGTCAATAGATTGTACGCGATGGATGATTGCAAGATCAGATGCACGAACCCATCGAGTTTCATGATAATTTACAACCAACTCACCCGAAGCAAAAATTCCAGTATTGGGCTCGGGAAATCGACCATCTCCAGTTCCTACAGCATCAACTTCCAGTCGGTAAGCGGGAACCCATTGCCCAGACACCTTGTAGGTCGTTGCGGAGGCAACCAAGATGGTGGCGTCACCAGTCACAATATCGAGAGAAGAACCGGATAATTCTGAACTGCCCTCCACCAAATTTACGGCGTCCAATTCAATGTCATAATACCAAGTATCGCCAACGTTCCAAGTGACGATGTCTGCTTCTTGAGATGCCCCCTCAGTAGGACGAATAGAGGTCGATTCCAACGTGAGTGGAACCGAACTCACCCCTAAGAGAAGGAGGACGACCAACAATGACAGTGCTCTGGCCACATTGTGGCCACAACAAGTCAAGCAAATGAGACCACCGGCGCGTTTGACAATCTTCATCCCTATTGGGACGACTCGCGGGTCCATGTCGAAGATGTGGGCAGCGTTCTTCTTGTCGGTTCTCTTGGTATCAACACTGAACTTCTATGCTGTGGTTCGCGAACCTGATCGAGTCGAAATTGACGAGGTGCACGAACACCTTTCGGAGACTGTCAAAATCGAAGGAACTCTGATTTCTTGGGTTCGCGACCCTTACAGTGACGGCTCAGACAGAGTTGATTTGCAAGTTGAAGATGCCCCCAATGTTGTCAAAATTCGATGGTACGACACCAGTGAGGTACCCCCCATTGGTTCACGAATTATTGTTGAAGGTGAAGTGGTTCAGTACAACGGGAAAATTTGGATTAATGCCAAAGGAATGGGTGCAATCGCCGAAAAAGTCGGCGCTGAAGTCGTTATGATTGAAACATCCTTGAACGATATTTCTGCGGACGCTGATGCCTATCGTTCCAAGGTTGTAAATCTCACAGGATACCTGTCGGATGCCATTGAGCCAAATGTGACATGGCAGAGTTTTACCCTCATTGATAACCCCTCATATCTCGACAGTGATCATCGGCTCTCCGTCTCATTACAAGGACGTGTTACAGAATGGATTGAGGCTGGTTCAAAGGTCAACCTCACGGGCTGGGTTCAGTGGGATGAGCGAAATTACCGTTGGTCGATTGTCGTACAATCATCTACACTCGATGTGACTCACCCAGCAGGAGCAAAACGCCTCTCTTGGGCAGTTGCAGCCGAGACATGGTCGTATGACATTGGCAAACTCGTTTATGTCGAAGGGACATACAATTGGGTTGATGATGAGCATTGGATTATTGCACCCGGTGGGGAAAATGTCGGCATCATTTGCCTCATCCCCAACCTCAACCTCACCGTCAATGGAACCTTGCCTGAAGATGGATTCTCCGGGCGTCTGGTTTGGTCAGAAGATCGCGCGCAAATCTGCTTGCAAATGAGTGACGAAGACCACACAGTCAATCCAGTTGGCATCCTCATTGGTGATTTTACAACACTCGCAACAATTGCGGCCAACCCATCTGAATGGATTGGTCAAGAGGTGAACGTGGCCGGGTGGACAACAAGTCCAGTCTCACCTGATTACGACAAGGGATACCTTGGCGATGGCAAGGATTACTTCGAGCGCTCAACCACTTTGCGCTTCCAGATCGCCGGCGCTCATGCAGAATGGATCGAGAAAGGAACCTATGTCGAATTCTACAACGCCACTGTTGTTTGGAATGAAGCTGAAGGACGAATCATGCTTGATGTTCCACTGTATGCAATCGGTACCGTCGATATTCCACCTGACTCATTCTCTTGGACTGCAGGTTGGGATGCTTGGACATGGCAAGTGAACACATTGGTCACTGTCAATGGAGAATTGAACCAAACCAGCAATGATGACCTGTGGTTACTGGCATCCGGATCAGAGAACCGAATTTGTCTGTTTGATGACGGGACAGCGATTGAAACCGGATTCGATGAAGGTGGCAATAGTACTGGCGTCCAAGTTTGGACTGGACGCCTGGTTGCCGTTGACCATCCTGATAACCCTGGCACACAACTCTGTTTGACACTCTAGAAGGAGGGATTGCAATGCTAGATGGATTTATGCTTGATTGGGCGTGGCTCATGGGCTCGTTCTTCATCGGCATATTCCTTGGTTGTATGACTGGATTGATTCCCGGTTTTCACGTAAACAATGTAGCATTGATTGCACTCTCGATGTCACCCTTGGCTGTCAATGCAGGAATCCCATTGTCCTCGGTGGCAGCGATCATCGTCTCGATGGGGACCGTGCACACATTCCTGAATTACATCCCTAGTGCATTGATTGGCGCACCAGATGGAGATACAGCTCTTGCATTGCTACCGGGTCACAGAATGCTAATTTCAGGCCATGCAGCACAAGGTGTTGCATATTCTGCACGCGGCAGTCAACTTGGGTTGTTGCTCAGTATACCATTACTGATTGTTGCCCGACTATTGTTTGGAACCAATCCTGGCCTCGGATTGTACGAACTCAGCCGAGACATATTGCCATGGCTACTACTGGCCATTTCCGCATTCCTCATACTCACTGAAACAACACGCCTTGCTTGGCCACGTTTGATTCAGAAAATCACATCATGGGCATATATCCCACTGCCAAAATCATTTGAGTTCACCATCCCCATTGGTAAATGGAAAATTTACAGGAAGATCGAAGCGCTTGATTTCCGACTTGGTGATAACTCACGCGCAGCAGGAATGCTTGTCGCAACCGCGTTCTTTTTGCTCTCAGGTTTCTATGGGTGGGCTGTGTTTGAGTTGCCTGGTCGAAGTCCAGTGGGCATGCCATCAGCCACACTATTGATGCCTGCACTCGCAGGGTTGTTTGGTATTGCAAATCTGATTGACATTTACGTGACAACATCCGAAATGCCGGCGCAGGAACAAAATTGGGATTTGCCACCCGTCAAACCACTAATCGTCCCTTGTCTGTTGTCATCTTGTTGCGCTGCTGTCATGGCTATTCTACCGGGAATGACCGCTGCCCAAGCAACCGTGGTCGTCATGAGTGCACGAAATTTCTGGGGGAGATTGACCGACCCTGATTACATTCCGGCTGATTTTGAATATGGCCCTGGTGGAATCAACGACCCCGCAGCGCGTGCTAGAATTGCTGAATATCGAGCAGAAACTGCAAGATTGCATGGCCTTGATGATTCGCGATTTGCTGATGTCGCTGCACCGATGATTGTAGATGAATCGCAATCCACAACCACAGTGATACAGAATATCACCATCCAAGATTCTGTTGTCATGGGTGATATCGGTGGTGCTGTCGAAGGCGACTGGGATTCGGTCGTCGGTGGTGATGTCACAACAATCGGTGATGACCACACTGAATTGGTTGAACAAGCCGAAAAAGATGATGCGATGTTGGCCAAGGCTCGCGAAGTGAAAGAATCCAGTCCTGAACTGGACGATCTCGATGCCCAAACCCGACAACAAGATCTCGAAGTCATTGCTGTTCTTTCTGCTACCAACACAGCGGTTACAGTGATGGTTCTAACCTTCCTTTACCTCGTGCTACGCCCACGTTCTGGCGCCGCTCTGGCCCTCAACATGATGTATCCAATTGACCAATGGACGGGGCTTGAACCCCCATCGGATTACATTCGATTGATGGCCATTACAATCGGTGCTGGATTGTTTGCAGTTCCTGTGATGATTAAGGTCGGCCAAGGTATGCTGAAACTACACGAATTAATACCTCTTCGAAGCATGGTCCTAGGTGTGGTTGGATTCGTGACCCTCCTTGTCTGGTTATCCACCGGTTGGATTGGTATTGGTGTGCTCATTGTCGGTACTGCAATGGGACTGATGCCCCCTCGAATTGGAATTAGACGAAGTCATGGAATGGGGATCATTCTAGTACCGATTATGATTTACACATTTGCGCAGAAACTCGACGGGTTCGGATTCATCTAATCGGCGGAGGCACTAAGGGCAAGGCTCCCTCACGCGTGAGCGCAGGGCTTCGCCCTGCGGTGAACCTGATGCGTCGTAATGCCTTACTACTGACTACACTGATGATTGTGATGAGCCTCTCGCCACTGGTCCAAGGGACCGGGGCAAGGTCTACCGCTTGTAGTGGTGATATCTGCATCAATGAACTAATGCCAAACCCAATGGGAACTGATACAGGTAACTATCCAGCTTGTGAATGGGTTGAAATCTACAACAGTGGAACTGCTGACATCAATCTGCAGGGGTGGACGCTTGTCGATGATGCAAATTATTCGCATCCAATCGACGCCAACACTTGGGTCGACTTTGCCAATTTAGCCACACCGTATGTGCTTGTAGCTGGTGATTATGCGATTATTGCTGAGAACTTACAAGGCACGCTCAAACTCAACAATGCAGGAGAAGTCTTGGATCTTGTCGATGGGAATGGTGTCTCGGTCCACACGGTCACAACCGGCCAATCAAACAGTGATATTAGCAAAATCCCTGGCGCTTTGGCGACTGATGATTATGTGGATTCCAACGTCAATACACCTGGGGCTTCAAACAGCGGCGGTGGAACGGGTGGACCTGCATATGTCCAGAGTGAATTGCGAATTACCGAAGTCATGCCAGACCCTTACTGGACAAATGACAACGCTACTTGGCCGGGTGGTGAATGGGTCGAAATCGCAAACATCGGTTCAGTAGCCATCGATCTTGCTGGCTGGTCAATCGATGATGCGGCAGGTAACTCGATGCAGATGAACACAACACACCTCATTGGTTCTGGAACGATGATTGACCCCGGACAACATCGAATTGTTGCAGTCAATGGATCCCGTGCCTATGGAATGCTCAACAATGGAGCTGGCACAGAACAAATCAAACTCCGAATGCCCAGTGGTGAAATCACCCACCAAGTCGAGTATTCGGGCCCAACACGTCCCGGACATTCCTACGTCAACATCTCGACATTTACACCCGACTGGGGTCGAAATGTAGACCCGCTTAATACTGCAAAATGGCCAACTCCTGAATACAACAATCCATCCAACATGATTGTACCTGACCCCCGAATCCAAATCAACGAAGTCATGGCCAATGCAAGTGTGGAGGACATAGCGGGAGGGGCATGGCTAGAATTGTATTATCCTGAAATTGAAGGAGGGCAGAATATCAGCAGCTTTGCGCAAGGGTATACCTTGTGGACTGGCACTGGGCAACAGGCCACAAATACTGTAGAAATGGGGAATTCAAATGAGAATTTCATTGTGTTTGGCCCCATCGATATGATGCACAACTATGATTCGATTTCCTTGGTCGACAGCAATGGAGATACACGACAAATGGTGGCATGGGATTACCCGCAAACAGAGAATCAAAGCATAATCCCCGCCGATCCAATGACTGTGAGTGGACCTTGGATTCAATCACCTTACAATACGCAGGGTACATGGAACCCTGGACAAGGAAATGGAAGCGAACAAAATGGAAGTGTCGATGTCGGTTTACGAATTTCTGAATTCGTGCCAAACCCCACAGGTTCGGATGCACAAATCGGACTGGACGGCGAGTGGGTTGAGATTGTCAATACTGGAGACCAACCCGTTGATTTGACAGGTTGGGAATTGCGTTCAGGTTCAGGATTCGCCCTTCCACCAACCGTCCTCAATCCGGGGGCTTACATCGTCTACCCCCTCGGTGAAGAATCCATCACTTTGACAAACAACCAAGGTACGCTCAAACTTAACGACCCTGATGGAAATACATCGCACACAGCCATATGGGACCACTCTGCATACGGCATGAGTATGGTCCCAGGTGTGACTCCAAATCACCCATGGGTCGTTGGAGCATGGCCCACTCCAGGTTCTCAAAACCTGATCTTTGAGCAACCCTATTCGGGTCCAACTGAAATTCTGATGTCTGAGGTCAGCCCTCAATGTTCCAACCCCGCAGATGGATTGGCGAGCGAATGGATTGAATTTTACAATGCAGCAGGATATGCGGTCAATCTTTCTCGCTGGATGGTCCAAGATGATGCAGGTGGAGCGGCTGCTGTCGCACCCGGACGCTTGTGGAATCATACAGCAGAATCGATGTTCCTTGAAATTGGTGATTACGCAGTGTTAAACCTCGATGACAATATTCTCACAAACCAAGGAGAAAATATCTCATTACTTGACCCCAATGGAAATTCCGTTCACACATTGACATGGGACACCAGCACGGATTGTACTACTCTGGAATCGCGTAACGGTGCATCTGAAACGCGTGAAACTCTGTGGCCCACCCCAGGTGCTGAAAACCCGATGATTCATTCGTATGATGGTGGAATGACTATCAAATTCACGCGTGCCATGCCAGTGGAAGTGTCTGGTCGCTCGAATGACTGGTTTGAAATCACCAATACTGGAGACACTTGGGTCGACCTGGGTGGATGGACGATTGAACGTCTTACGATGGATAGTTCACAGCAATCTTTGATGATGAACTATATTCTTGAGCCCGGGGAATCTGTTGTCATTACAG
>JAQXFF010000129.1 GCA_029250425.1 Candidatus Thalassarchaeaceae archaeon
CCATATTCACCTGGTAAATGTCTGAATCAATCTGATTCACATCCAAATCAGGAATGACAAAACTAGTGCCGGCGGACCAGAGGCCAATTTGACCTGATGCTGAAATTCCTCTTGCACGCCAGTAGAACTCTTCGCCTTCACCCAAATCATTTGCAAATGTGAACGATGTTCCACTGAATGAACTGGTGTCAATCCAAGATGAAAATGTCAGGAGACCGCTGGAACTGAAACTATTGTCCCCGTCTACCTGTACCTGCCATGCATTGGCTGCAGTAACACCTGTTTCATTCCAAGCGAGTGTTGGAGTTTGATCCACAGCAAAAGTGTAATCGCCACTTAGAATCCAGTCGCCATTTGCAGGTGACATGTCAATTGGGACATTGGGTGCTGCATTCGAACCATTGGTGTATACAATGACCAATTCGGGCATTGAACCGCTACCACGGTCATAGAAGGAAACTGCTTGCCAACTGTCGGAAGTCAAAATGAAATCAACCTGAGAACTTGTGCGCATTGCACTTTGAACTGCAGCGGTTACATTCCACTCGTACCAAGTATTGTCTGCATCGACATCTGTGGTATCAAGTGCTTGCACTCGCTCACTTCCACTGGCACCAGGAGCGTTCCAAGGCCTCATGCCGTCCGTTGTGTTCCAAGTTGCATGACCTTCTTCCCAATCGTGTTCACTGCTTTCATACATCGTCATTGGTATGGCGAATGAACTGATTCCTGATTGTTGGAGTGTGCGGACACGCATGGTCGCAGAGACAATTGCCAAACCATCAGGCATGGCGTGACTTCTCAAATCACAACCAAGGAGGATGACTTGATTATCTGAAGCGGTGAGGTCCTGTCCATCCAAGTTCATATTGGAGGCGAGGCCGCCTTCAAGAGTCAAATCAGAACAATCAGGCAATTCTTCCGTACTCTGGGCAGTTCCGTTTCCATGGCGATATCGAAGTTCGTGTTCACCATCACCCAAACTGGTCGAATTGATTTCTGAAATCAAGAATGATGAAGGAGACCAAATACCCTGCTCGCCATCTTCAATCATCAACATCCGCCATTCGTATGAATGACCCCAGTCAAGATTCCATGAAGAGGGGATGGTATACTCGCCATTTGCCAAATCAAATCCACCGTCTGAACGGCTATCGACAGTCAGTGGAATTGAATCTCTAGCACCTCCTGGGAATAACTGGATGATGACGTCTGCTGCATTTCCATTGCTATTGGTTACAACTGTAGGATCCCACGTAATTGTAGGAGTTGTCGTACTTTGCAATTCCCAAGAAACCACATCCCATGCAGCACTTCCGTCAGTAGGGGCGAGCACGTCGGCATCTGATGTAGAAACAGAATCTCCCCAGGAATAAGTCATGTCAAGATGAGGTTGGTAAGAAAATGGTTCATCTCCTGTGGCAATCTCAACTTCTTCTCCAGCCAATCCCGAACCAACGATTACGAAATCTAAATCCCCAGTGTGCCCATTCCTCAGGTATTCCTGAACATACGGGGTGGCGTCGAAAGTTAATGTTGAACTCCCTGACTGATTTCCATCTACGGTACCAACAATCGATTCAGTAAATCGATTCAGTAGATTGAATCCACCAAAGGCCCACATATTTGCGTTGCTACTGTTGTCGAAATTTAGTTCAGAAAACACGTGACCTGTGTTTGAATTCATCACAAATACAGAGATGAGTGGCTCACCTGTTCGATCTGTACGACGAAGATTGAGGGTCGCTTCATGGATTGTGATATTGTCATGAACGGG
>JAQXFF010000184.1 GCA_029250425.1 Candidatus Thalassarchaeaceae archaeon
ATGAAAATATGGTCTCAAATCGGGCTTGGCACAAGACCGTTCAACTCTGTCCAGGCTTGAGGAAACCTGGTTCCAAAGTAGTATCACTACCTGTCATCCAAGGTCACTTAGACAAAGACAAAGTGGCCGAGAAAGGATTCAGAAAATGGAACTGAAATTATTCAACGGGGAGGAGGACGCGGCGCTTAAGTGGCCATAGAATGGCCATCTGAGGCTCACTGTAATCTGGAATCAGTACTGGAATCTCAGTTGCTTGAATCAACTCACCTGGGTCGAAATTGTCGATTGGAGGGGCATATTCACCGGCATTCAGTTCCTGCAACTTGTCAAGATGATTCTCGATGGCCAGCATCCGATCTGTGAAAGAAACCAGTTCATCAGAAGATGCCGAGTCTACCTTTCTAGAAATTTGATGTATCTCTCGATTCAATTCGCGCAACTCGAATCGGTGCTCATGGATGATGCTCTCTAGGTGATCCAATGCTGAATCGGTCAAGGCATCGATGTTCTGACCCACTGGAATCTCGGGGACGCTTGTTGATTTTGAGCCACGTTCGGTGATTTCCTCAAGATGGCCTCGCAAAGCATCTGCCGTGAGAGATTCTACTGCATCTATTGATGATGGAAGTGTAATTTCAGGGGGGATGTAATCATCGGTCACCGCCATCCTTTCGCTGATGATTTCGGCCCGATGCTCGGCGGGTTCAGGCAAAACTGTGTCGAGTACTTCAGAAACAATTTGGGCGCCTCGTGCATCAGTATCCATTGCCTCCTCGACGATTGAATCCGATAAGGGTGGTTGCTCACCAGATAACAAGGATTGAACATCAGCCGCACCCATGAGCAAAGCCCCTGAATCCAAGGCAAGACAAACGGTTTCAAAATCAGCCTTCACTCGGCTCCATTGCCCCCGACTACGACTCACGATGACCTGTAACTGTGGGTCGGTAAGAGATACACCTCGTGACAATGTGTTTCGTCTGAGCATCAGGAGCATTGTCGCTTCAGATGGTGTCCCCAATTCAACATGTACTCCTGATGAGACGGCTTGTCGCAATCTACCAATGGGGAGAGAATCTGCGGCCAAACGTCGCGAAGATGTCAAAATGACCTGAGCTCCGATATCAATGGCCCAACCAACGATGTTTGCTAAATTAGCAGCACCACTTGGACGCATGAGAATTCTGTCAGCATCATCGATGAGAAGTGAACTAGCATGCAATAACAAATCATCCCATCCATCTGGAAGATATTCAGGGAATGTTTCAGCTGTAATCAAACGAACATCCCGATCTGTCATACTGGTATGGAGGGATTCACCTATGGCCCACAACAAGTGACTCTTTCCTGTACCTGATTCGCCATGGATCAAGAGGGGATTCAAGCGTCGACCTGGGTAATCAATCACTTCATTTCCAGCCTGTGTGGCGATTCGGTTGGATGGTCCCTCTTGCCAGCGTGTGAAGTCAAGGCCTGGTCGTTCAGTCAAATATGGAGGCCAATAACCAGCATGTTGCATTGATGATGGCGCGGGTCCTGAATCCGTGAATTGAGGACTCCCCAATTCGGCACCATTCAATGGTTCAGCCGGATTCAAGCCCCTGTGCTGATCTAACACTTCTCTCCAGATTGGAACAACAGAATCCCTTGCTTGGGGGCTATCAGTTCCCACTACCCAACGTGGAGTGCCCGGAGGGAGATTGGATTCCCGTGGGTCCAAATTTAATGGACTATCCTTGAGAATTCGGCCTCGCATCGCTTCAAGTCGAGCATGGACTGTTTCACCATACTCCGTTTCATCCCCACTAAGGATTGACAATCGCTCTAGTGGAGATGGGGCATTTGCAGGTAAATCGTGCCGGGCCGCAAATCTCGCCTCGGCGCGAGCACGTTCTCGGATTGAAACATGGTCCAACAAGGTACTCTTACCCTTAGGGCCTGTTGACTCGCGACTTGATTCACCTAAGAAACGTCGACTACGCTCCATTGCATCGCGAAGTGGGGTGCGGATAACTGTCATTTCTCAGCCTCCTTAAGGGCGACTAAAGCTCCATCTGGGTCAACCTCAAACATGTCTACAATCGATTGAATCTCAACACCCCGTGCTTCTAACTTGCGCAGTCGTTCCCAAATTGTGACTTGAGAACCACCACTCCCTGAAAATGCATTTCCCATGAGGCGAATCGAGGCTTTTTCCGAATCTGCCAAACGTCCCGTCAGATGCTGTGTGCGCTGGGAACGGCTGCTCGCCTCCCGCATGGCAAGGTTCGAAGTTAGAGGGGGGGCAGTATCTGAAAAATCTCCACCTCCGGCAGCACGAGTGGCAGCTGTCATACCGATGACCCGGAGATCTGGACCTGTTTCGTAATTGACGCCTGGTTCAATCATTCGAGCGCGACTGGCTGCAAAATCCAATTTGCTACGGGCTGTAATTACTTCCCCAGGAATGACAACTCCAGCCTCAACGTCTCGTGCCCGACTGGCTGCTAAATCCATCCCATCTTTCACGAACCGGTTGGGGTCTTCAGTGGAAATTTCACCGACTTCTGTGGGATTCAAATGGATAAGGCCATCTTTGGCCGGAGAGGTTCGGCGGACCTTCCGCGCAATATTTCCACGATGATTGATTGTTGGCGACTTCGGATTCTTCGGTAAATCGGGGACGATTGTAGGTTCAATCTGTTTCTCTATTTCTGGTTCCGGTTCTGATTTCACTTCGGTAACAACAACTTCCACAGGTGCTATTTGTTGTTCTTCTTCACCCCTGTTGGCAGAAGGAGCAGTAGCCCATTCAGGTAAATCCTCAGTTGTAATTTCGTGTGAATCGACCGCTTCTGTAACTTCTTGGATTTCTGTTTGACGCTCTTCTCTCCAAGCATCGACTACACCACTAATTGACCACCGATTTCTAGAATCATCCACTTCCGGGGCAATTGTAGGTTGAGGCGTGTGGACAATCGGTTCTGGAATTTCAATCGCTGACCAATCATCAGAACAAAATGGATGGCCTTCTAATCTGGCAGGCCTTTCAGCCCAATGAGTCACCCTTGAACCATCGAGAATGTCCACTTCACGGACAAGGATGGCGCGTTGACGCGGAGTGAATACATCGAGGTCTACAGGTAGTAGGAGAAGGTGATCACCAGACGTGATTGAATCAACAAGGAAGCGGATTAATTCGATCGAACGATCAAAACCATGCACTCCAGTGAGGTATTCAAGGCCATCTAGGAGGATGCAAGCACGATTGGTGCCAAACAAGAATGAATCAATTTTCCGTCGCACTTCTTCCAGTGACACGCCGCAGACATTCTCTCCTTCTCCCTTTTCCGTCAACCAATTTGTCACGGACATTGGCAACCCAACTTCATCTTCCAAGCGATTACCAGGGGTCCTTGAAATGACCAGTAAAGGGTGTCCAATTCGACCTAAATGGGCCGCCATAAGCATAACTTGGCCCGAGGTTTGAGTGTCAATAACTGCAACCATCCCAGGCAATAATTCCGAACCGGGGTGAAAGGGCAAAGGGGGTAATTCAGACACAGGGGCGTCCACTCCATCATCGTCATCAGGCATCCATGAATCAAGCCGCTTCCATTGACGGCGCTTTCTTTGGCGACTGTGCCACCAAACTTCGGCCTCAAAGTCCTCACCCCAAGGAAGGGTTTCGCCTGCCTCCAAATGCAAGAGGGCGAGTGGATGTAAACTCTCAATCAAGTCAAGATCGATGTCCTGATGTCTTGACAATTGGCTGCCCTCTAGAGATGCTGCCTCCTGTAGTGCTCCCAAAGCAGCATGACCTG
>JAQXFF010000193.1 GCA_029250425.1 Candidatus Thalassarchaeaceae archaeon
GAGTACACCGATGGTTGCACGGCACTTTGCAGGTAGATCCTTGAGGTTTCCACTTGGTAGACGAACACGAACTTTGTCACCCATTCGAGTTTCTAACATTGCATTGTTACCTCCTGAACGAGCAAACTTGCCACCATCTCCGGGTCGGCATTCAACATTGGCAATTGCAGTTCCTTCAGGAATTTGAGCCAATGTCGTTACATTGCCGGGGCGTAGGCTGACATTCTCACCAAAGGCAATCATCTGACCAACAAACATACCTTCTGTGGCTGCAACGTGACCTGTGGATCCGTCATCGAATTTGAGTTTGGCCAAAGGTCCTGTGTGAACAGGGCTATGGATCATCTCCACAACTTCGCCCATCTCGTCATCCTTACGAGGTAGACGGTTTGCTCCAGGGAACCGGTGGCTCCGAACGCGGTTCTTTGGTGAAGAACCTCGACGCTGTGCACGAATTCGCTTGCCCATACATCACACCTCCAATCAGAATGCTCCCAGCTTGAGTGCTGTCTCTTCTGCATCATAACCCTCTGCGAGTTTGACACTAGCATGCTTGCCTTCCTTACAGATTCGCGTATTGACCTTGGCCACACGGACTTCAAGAAGTTCTTCAATTGCCGCCTTAATATCAGCCTTGGTGGCCTCACGGCGAACGATGAACTCTAGACGGTTGTTATTCTGGTAATATCCAATATCTTCAGCAGCGACGCGGCGTGCTTCTAGGGATTTCTCAGTAATCCAAGGCATGAGAATAATCTTGTACGGATCCATTTCAATCACTCCAGTGCCTCAATGGCTGATTTTGTCCAAACGGTTAGGCGACCTGCGTCGCCACCAGGCGCCAAATCTTCGGCGCAGAGATCCTTTGCAACAGCAACATCCACACCAGGGACGTTGCGGGCTGCCTTTGCAAGTGCGTCGCGCTGAGCAACGACCAAGAGAATGCTTCGTGGAGTTCGTCGGCGACGGCCACGCATCTTGCCCTTACCGGCACGGATGCTGCGTCCATCGTTCGCACGAGATAGATCGTCACCAAGGCCAATACTCTCCATCATAGCGATGAATTTCTTGGTTGCCTTCTCTAGAGGAAGACTTTCGACATCGTATTTTTCGCCATCTTCGGAATAACCTCCAAGAACAATTGGGAATCGTACATTGTCACCGAATTTATGACCGCGAGATGCTACCATCTCTGAATCTGCTGTTGCTGCAATTGCCGAATCACGTGCAGCATTCGCTTCCTTGGTATTCAATTTCTGGCCCCATTCCTTCTGGACCATGGGCCCGTGCGCGCGACGCCCGCCGCGTGTGTGGGGGTTCTGTGCACCAGTTCGTGCACCACTCTTTCGCATAATTCGGCTAACACCACGTCCCTTGCCCCACCATTCTACGGAATGCTTCATTCCAGGTTGTGGAGCGCGCTTTCCAACATGTTCGCGGTGCCCATACGGCTGCCGGCGGTTTGCTCGAGAAGAGTGGACTGCACGACGGATTAGATCAGGCCGGAAATCACTTTCAAAAGCACCAGGAAGGGTGACGTTCTTTCCGTCAGCCGCCTCAATACTGTAATCGATGATGATGCCCGCCTCGAGTTCCTCAACCTCAATGGTGTTCGTGAGTTCGTAGGTCTTGACCTTCATTCATCACACCCCCTGCTTGGACGCCGTACTGACGTAGGTAATATCGACAGGATGCTGCTCACTTCGTGGACGTGCTGCATCACGGAAGCGAATCAGTCGCTTTGCTGGACCGGGCAAACTGCCTTGGATGATCATGTAGTGATTTTTGATTTCACCATAGTGGAGGAATCCACCCGCTGGTGTGATTTGTGTATCTTCTTCACCAGCGATTCGTAGGATACGCTTGTTGTACTCAGTACGCTGATGGTATCCTGTTTGACCAGCCTGTCGAATGGTCTTTCGAACATATCCTGTTCCGAAGTCACCCATGTTACCGATTTGACGTCGGCGCTTGGAGTTCTTATGTGAAAGTAATTTGACACCAAATCTGCGAACAACACCTTGGTTACCATATCCCTTGGTGACGCCGATGACATCGATATCTGAACCTGAATCAAATACGTCTTCAATGGTCAACTCTTCTCCAAGTTTCTCAGCCGCCCATTCTAATTGAGCCGCGTTGTCCCCACCCGTCATTCCCATTTCCATGATTTCAGGTGTCTTACTACCTACAGCGGGAATTTTGTCGGGATTTGTTGCAACAATGATGCGAACTTCTGATAAATTGGATTCACGGAGTTTGTTGAGGTGGGCATCAATGTCATGCTCCTTGCGCTCTGGCATACGGCGTGGTAGACTCGGCATTACATCGCCGAGTTTGTCAGCAGCTGCCCATGCCTCACCTGCGGTCTGCTTACCATAGGGAGTCATCTTGTAACCGCGAACTGCTAGAACGCGCATTGGAGGAACTTCAACGACGGTGACTGCCTTACGAACTTCAGCACCAGCACTTGGACTACCTGGGTTGAGATCACGCATCAAAACGTGAGTCATTCCAGCCTTCCAGCCAGCAAAACCCTGTACGCGAACTACATCAGAATCACTGGCGGGCCAACTCTTGACGCGTCCGTAGGGCCTGTTAGCCCTCTTTCGCGGGCCAAAGCCCATGCTACCCTTCTTTGGGCGGTGCGTGTCTCCCATTTGGATACCTCCAGTTTTTTTATCGGTGAAAATGCCGCCGAAGCGGCATTACGCCGGCCCTTCACTTCAGGGGCGACCGTGACACCGAACCGCGATTCACAAGTGGAATCGACAGCTGTGTGGGATACTAGTGCATTGCCCGGTGGTGTCTGGACGCCCAGTGTTGAGCGGCCCTCCGACCTACATCCCGTATATGA
>JAQXFF010000112.1 GCA_029250425.1 Candidatus Thalassarchaeaceae archaeon
GAGGAGTTTTTCCTTTGACCCCTGTATATTCAGTAAATTTGGTTTTTGGAAACCATCTTTTCCCTTCGATACCAGAACGGAGTTCTGCTAAGCATCTGCTTAGAGTCATATCTAACCGTAAATGTGATTTCTATTGAAATTAGTGGTGCTGTTAACTGATTTGAAAAAGGTCTAGGACCCACAGTGCGCAAGTCAGTTATTCACTCGCTTCCAACGAGTTTGTAATCGTCAGAGAGTGGCGTTGCACCGGTTTCCATTGAAATGATTTTACCGTCCTTGAATTGAAGGAACGACAACACGGCCTCAGATGTTGAACCGTTGGCAAAGTGCACAATGGAATGGGCGACGCAAACTGCGTTGTTTTCGAATAGAATCCTATTGTTTTCCGAAGTTGGTGCGTTGTTACCAGCGAAAGCCAAAATATCGGACTTGCCCAGGGTGATGCCCCCAATGTGAGGGTTGAAGACGAACTCGTCATGAATTACTTCTGCGAGGGCTTCGACGTTTCCAGTATCCCAGGCTTCGTTGTATGCTTCTATGATTGACATGTATTTGGCCCTGCTAAATCCGATACATAGTGCTTATCGGAATCGTTCCAGTAGATTTGGAATCAGTAGAAGGGGTTGGTTCCGGCTGCATGATCGGTAATATCCACAACACCGGTAATCCCCTCAACCTCATCCATGATCATGACCTCAATACCTTGTTTCAGTGTGACATCGGCCATACCGCAACCTTGGCATCCACCGCCAAAGGAAATCACAGCCTGCCCTTCATCGACACCAACCAGACTCACAGTGCCACCGTGGGATGCCACAGCAGGGTTGACCTTGCTCTCGATGACCTCAGCCACCGCTTGCTCGGTTGGATCTGCCCACAGAGGGTTTGGATTGTCAAAGTGGAATCCTCCACCCATTAGACTCTCCTTGAAGTCCAATGTGGCACCATCCATGTGTACAGCACTCTTTGCTGCAATCGAGACAACGACATCATCCACTTCGCAGACAACATCGTCCTCCGCAGCATCTTTTTGCGAAATCAATTGAAGATCATACTGGAATCCGTTGGCTCCCCGTCCAACGATGGCCACGCGGAGAACCAATGTATCGGCCTCCTCTGCCTGTGCAGCAAAGCCCGCAAGCTTCTCTTTTGCAAGGTCGGTAATGGTCAGCATCGGCTCCCCTTCTGTTTGACGCGTGACTGCCCGGCTCTTTGAATATGCGTATTCGTCGATATTGAAACAAAAAAATCCCCCGAGGGCGCCGAAGCGCCCCCGAGGGACATGTGTGTCATTCTAGGGTGTGCTTTGCATCACCAGGCTGCCTCAGAGGCCACCAGTGATGCGACGCCGTAGGAAGCCTGCACCAAGCAGTACAATGGTGCCAAGCGTTGAGCCAGCAGCAGCATCGCCGATGTCGACGATCGCTCCACCGTCCTCATCTTCGACAATAGGCTTGTCCATCACATCACCAAGCTTGTCCATCAGAGGCTTCTCCTGTGGTGTTCTGTCCAATGGACGTGCATCGATTCTGTCACCATCCACCTGGAGAGGAGTGTGACGAGGCCGCACATCATCCATGTCTGGGCGCTCCGATTCATCGCGCATGTCACGGCAATCCACTTCTTTCCACTTGCCGTGGAAGACGCCACCGTCACCAGTCTCATTGGTTTCGTAGTGTCCCTTGAGTAGACCGTTCATACTGTCGTTCTCATCGATCATCTTCCATAGGCCAGTGAAGCGACCGTCTTCGTAGACAGCCTTCCACTTCACATCCGTAAGATTGTCAGCGCCACCCAATCCGTGTGCAAATCCATCGGTGTTGAAGGAGCCCCACATGTTACCGATGACTTCGCCACCTTCGTCCATGACCAGGCCGCGTATTGTACCATTGCCATCATCGTTGATTGTGAAGACGCCTCGAAGCAAGCCGCGCTCACAGTGATCGCGGTGCATATCAGGGAGGTCTTCCCAGTTTTCTTCATCATCCTCAGTAGCATTTACCAAGTCAGCATCAGAATCTTCAGATTCGTCCCATGTGTCATCGTCGGATTCTTCTTCGGGTCCAAATTCTTCTTCAGATTCTTCCTCTTCCAAATCCTGTGCGATATCTTCGTAGATGAGGTAGAATTCATACTCTGCATCCTCAGAGTCTAGAACACGGTCGTAGTCATCCTGGCTGCCACGTAGCTGGTAGGCCTGATCCGCCCAATAGATGTCTGAGCCCAAGTAGTCGACATATTCGTCATCATAATCTTCGATGCCGATTTCCGCAAACAATTCTTCCAAATCCAAATCTTCAGAATCAAGGAGTTCAAGAACATCATCGCTCAAGTGAATGATCACTTCAACTTCATCAGATTGTTCTTCACCCAATCCCATAGAGAACTCAGATAGCATGAGTTCACCTGCAGCATTCAAAGTGAGTACCATCGAAATGGACTCAATTGCAGGTACCTGGCAGTCTTCTACGTCCATAAACGCATGGAATGCCTCTTTGGTAACCACCGCTTCAATCACCCCATCC
>JAQXFF010000232.1 GCA_029250425.1 Candidatus Thalassarchaeaceae archaeon
TTCAAGATTGGATTCATCGAATGGAAAATGAGTATATGCCATCTGAAATTCAACGTGAAACACTTGTGTTGCTACCATGTTCGGCTCGTAAACCATATTCTTCTAGCCAGAGCCATCGCTTCTTCCGTTCCGCGATCCGCAATCGAAGAATTCACCAAGTGATGGTAACAAGTCCCCTTGGTTTGGTTCCACGTGAATTGGAAGAGCAGTGGCCTGCAGCACACTATGATCTACCTGTCACAGGGGATTGGGATGATGATGAATTGGCGACAATTCGACGTATGGTGAAAACATTGGTTGAGCGTGTTGGATACAAGACTGTCATCAACCACTCTGGCATTGATTTTGACATTCCGACAATCGACACCCGTCCAGAAGGCGTGGGTGCTTCTTCCAAAGCTGCATGTGATGTTCTGCGAAAAGCGATTGAATCTATTGAAGGCGAGCATATGCGAGAAAAATCATTCCTCAAACATGCATTTGCATCATTGAGTCGTTGGCAATTTGGAACTGATGCTTGGATGGAAGGTTTGCGGGTTGGTGGAAAGCCACCTAGATGGATGCTCATGAAAGACAAGCAGCAGATGGCGCAATGGCATCCTGATTCGGGTCGTTTTTCATTTACCAAATCGATTCTTCCAACACTGAGGGAAACAGGGACGTTACGTGAGGTCGAAATCGGCGGCGATTCTCCTTGGAAAGGAGATATATTCCCAGCGATGGTCCTTAGCGCCCCAAGCGATTTGAAAATAGGTGAGGAAATTTTGATTATACGCAATGGCGAATTGCTGGGTTCGGCTCGCTGCAAGGCAGCAGGGTGGGAATGGAAAGATGGCGTGGGACGCCTTGCCAAATCGCAACATCGCCTTTAGAGTCGCCAATCTAAACTTGGGGGGTGTTAAATACCGCCCTAGGGCGGTAGGAAGTATGGCCGCCGCCCACCGAACGAACCACCTTAGCACCACACTCGTGTTGTTGATGATCCTCTCGGCTCTTACACCGATGTTGACTCCACACATGGGGATTGAAGTTGTATCCGATGAAAACACTCAACCGGACACACTCAAAAAAGCTGACCGCACAATGGATACTGGAGGTCGCGCCAATTGTCCTGCCGTGCAGAATGATGGCGGAACAGCAGGTGATGCTGGAAACACCACTGCTACAGCAAAAGCTCAGGGTTCAGATCCTACACAGGTGGGGTTGAATGGATGTATTGATACAAGCGACCTTGAAGATTGGTATGGCGTACAATTGTCCGCAAACAAGGATCTAGTCGTGCAGTTGAGAGATTTTGGTGACGGTACGAATATTGATTTCGACATTTATCTTGCAGATAATACTGGAGGGAATCCCGCAACTGGCGCCGGATATGTTGCAGCAGGTGCAACCTATGCTGCGAATGAGCGGTTTGAATTCACAACTAATAGTTCAACAGCCGGAACTTACTACATTCAAGTCGTGCAGTACAATGGTGATGGAACTTACAAACTCGATTTCTGGACCAATAACTCTGTGCCCAAGCCCGATCTTGCTGTGAATTCAATCACTGGCCCAGCTAGTGCAACCGCAGGTGACACGGTGAATGTGACCTATACTGTAGAGAATTATGGTCCAGGTGACACCAATGCGACAAATCCGTATGATGTCGTGTTTATTCTATCCACAGACGACACTTATGGTTGGGGTGATACAATCGTACAGAGTCAAGTTGCTGGGCCCTACATTGCAGCCGGTGGTAATTCAGTGGAGACTACTCAGTTGACAATCCCGTCCGATATAGATAGTGACGATTATCATTGGATTGTATGGCCTGACGGTTGGGGCAACGTATCAGAAGCTGATGACCTAAACAACAACAATGCCAGCTCTGCAGTAACCACAATTTCAGGCATGCCTTGTCCGAATGTCGATGATGCATCGACAGGTGCGGATGTTGGTGGTGTCGAGGCAGAAGCCTACGATTTGGGTACTGGATTCACAGGCACAGTTACCGGTTGTGTTTCGGGTGGAGACAAGGCTGACATGTACATGCTTTCAATGGGGCGTGGACAGAACATCTCTGCCGTTCTATCTGCAGATAACTGGGATGCGGATTTGGATTTGAGAATATGGAATTCAACCTCAGGTACAACTTCAACAACGGCTGTCGATAATAGCGCTGGCATCGATAGCAATGAGTCCGTATCAACATCTGGGACAGATGCAGATGGGGCCGCAGACACCTATTACATCAATGTCTCACAATATTCTGGTTTGGCTAATTACACGCTCGAAATTTGGACCAATGGTACCATTTACGTACCTCCATAT
>JAQXFF010000238.1 GCA_029250425.1 Candidatus Thalassarchaeaceae archaeon
CAATCACCATCAGTGTCATTCCACTGTTCTGGATTGAGGGGGAAGGTGTCTACATCAACCAATTGAATTGGAGTCATTGTGAGTAATTGACCAGGCCATCCCACAGGGCGGATACTAGTCCAAGAAGCATTCGCGAAGTTGTCACCGTATCCATCACCATCTGTATCATCCCACTGTGTAGGATTATCATCGAAGTGATCGACTCCAGAATAGGGGTTGGGATCTCTAGGATCGTTTGTATTGGAGGGGTATCCGTCACCGTCATTGTCCGCCCACTGATATGGATCATTATCGAATTGATCGCCATCATCTGAGTACCCATCACCATCAGCATCAGGACATCCGAAGACATCCATGTATGAGGTTCCGAAAACATTCGGACAGGAATCCGGTTCCGTAGCAGGGTCAGGGTTGTCCCCGTAATTGTCCCCATCTGTGTCATTCCACTGGGATGGATCCTCTGGGAATGCATCATCTGGATTCAGATATCCATCATTGTCCATATCTGGGTTAACTTTCCAGTGGTATACACCCTCATCATTGCGGCCGTGTGCTGAAATGATATGATTGCCATCAGGATGCCAATCTGCTCCATAAATGGTGCCGCAATTATTGCCATTTCCACTGCTGGTACAACCACCTGGCCGCGGTGCTGAAAGTGTGTCAAGTTTGACACCGGTGGTTGCGAAGAAGATGTTGATACTGGCGCCATCGGATTGGTAGTAAGTGTGGGTGAATGCCACTTGGGAAGAGTCTGGCGACCACGCTGCATCGTTGCAAGAAGTAGATGTTGTGTAGGACCACATTTCGCCACCCGTAATTGCGTCGTAAACTTTGGCCCGAGCATTGCTTCCACCCCATGCGGAACAAGCAGAAATCATATTGCCATCTGGTGAATAATGGACTGAATTCAATGAACTGAATGCATTAGAGATGGTTCTGTTTTCAGTCCAAGTATCTGCATTCCAAATGAAAATCTTCTCATTACCGCCAATGACCATTCGACTCCCATCAGGGCTCCAACCGACTGAATAAAATCGGTCTGCTGAACCTGGATTGAATGAAGTGATTTCAACCCCAGTCGCGGAATTGTAAATTTGAACTTCTCCATTTGTCCCACTATTACCCGACCTGCCGATCACAACTGCAATCATAGTTCCATCTGGGCTATATTCGACTTCATTGGGTTGGTCTCCACTACCCACGTCAGTACTCACCGAGAACATTTCTGAACCATTACTGGAATGATACACTCGGAGTCTATCATCATCGAAAACAGCAGCAACATGCATTCCATCTGAAGAAATGTCGACATCGTATCCTTGCTCGCTGGTTTGGATTGTACGTAAGTTGGTTTGAGTTGCAGTATCCCAAATTCGCAAATTTGCGTTGGAATTACCCCAACCTCCTGCATTCTCAAGGCTGACATATTGGGTTGCATCGCCATTGAATCTTACCATGAGGTAATCATCACTCGAAGCTTGACGAGAATCTTGTAGATATCCGCCTGTGGACATCACCCAAGCATCGTTGATGTCGCTGGTGCCATCCCCGTCTCGATCTGGGCAACCAGTTCTGTCAAGTGTACTGTTGCCTGCTGCTACAGGACAATCATCAAGGGAATCATCAGTACCATCCCCATCAGTATCATCCGCCATAACACTGGATACAAACAACGTTCCTGTGACCATCAGCACTGAAAGCAAAATAGCCCGCAGAGGAACCAATTTTGACCGGCTACTGATAGGTGCCATATCTGCGGCTCACTTCATATGAATAAGGTCTTCCGCTTTTCCTGCATCACTATTTGTAGCGCGCGGGGAGGGTACTATGGGGCGAGAAGTTCAACATCAGGGAGGGCGAGGGAGGACCAATGCCGAACAATGACCTGCGGATTCACGTCGCGGTCGAAGATCGCTTGTTGCTCCATCTTCTAGAGCAAAATGAACAAGCTGACCTCTACATGGTTAGCGCCGCAGTCACCCGTCCAGGTATCGCTGAAGCATGCGCTTTACACCCTCCAAACGTCAGTCGTTCTATGCGAACAATGCTACGCAATCAATGGGTCAGTGAACATACTCGAACTGTCCGAGGCGAAAGTCGTCGTCAAAAAACATGGCAACTCACAGAACTTGGTCGTACCGAAGCCAAATCGAGAAGCAATTTGTTGGGAATTACACAAGTACTCATCCGAGATGAAAATGGTCAATTATTAGAAGTTCCAGCAAATCAAGCCAGTGATCGTTTAGCTGCTGACTTGACATTGTTGCAAGTATTAATGCACGCTCAGCATGAAGGTGTTCTCACTTTTGGTGACATCCGATTTGGTATGATTCAGCAACGTGAAGACGGGAGGAAACCCGCCCCTGGACGATTGAAATTAGGTGCTGGGGCACATGCAACATATCATACAGAACCACCTGAAACTCGTGAAGTGCATGGGAGATCTGCGGAATTAAACACCCTTGACGAGTGGATTAATTCACAAAATTCTTGCATGCTCTTGCATGGAATTGCAGGCATTGGGAAATCTACTCTTGCCGCTCACTGGATGCGCCAGCGGATGGAAGCGGATGAGCAACTTTCGATTTGTTGGTACCCATGTCAGCCATGGGACACATCTCTTGGATTGGCCACTTCACTGTTACACAGGGTTGGAATTGATGTTGCGCATGACCCTGTACAATTGATGGAAACATTGCCACTTACACCCGGTGCAAAATTAGACATTGATGCTTATCGACGATTACTATTGTCCTATCTAACCAATCCAAGTGTGTTGCGGGAAAGATTTTCTGATGATGATGAGCCTGGGGCCCCTCCATACTTCCTCCTTGTCCTCGACGATGTTCACCACATTTCAGAAGAAGCATCAGATCTCCTTGGTGCTTTGTTACAAGTCGCAGATTCAGCCCCACTTACATTACTCTTAATCAGTAGAAATACACTGACATTTTATGATCGTAGAGATGTTCATACACGCGAACGAGTGAGTGAATTGGCACTTTCTGGATTATCTATTGAAGACCTCGATGCGTGGATTTCTGATCTTAATGAAGGTGATTTGCCCGCTGCACCTGTGGTACATGAAGTCACAGGAGGGCACCCTCTTGCCATTGAATTGATGGAGATGTATGGTGATGTTGCACATGGAGACTGGTTGCGATTCCTCGACGAAGAGATTCTCGACGTCTTACCGAGTGATGAGCGCGAACTCTTGGCAACTCTAGCCGTATCTGAACGCCCTGTCCCTTGGAATATACTCGCAAAGGCTTGCAAGCATGATGGGAATCCGCCCAATGTCTTGCTAGAGCGTGGTCTTCTTTTGGAATTAAATGATGGAATGTGGTTGCATGAAGCACTTCGCGAGCGTCTACTCAGAGAGGTGGGTGCACCACAAGATGAGCGAAGAAAGAAACTCAAAGCTGCTCATATTGCATAAGGCAACCCTTGAGGAGCAGGCTCAAGAACCTCGGACACTCGCCATTGATTATGACTGGAACACAAGTAATGATGAAGACGAGCAAGGGTGACATCACCATTGAACTGTTTACCGACACCATGCCGATTACTGCTGGAAATTTCCTTGATTTAGTAGACAAGGGATACTACAACGGATTGCATTTTCACCGAGTGATTGCTGGATTCATGCTTCAGGGTGGTTGCCCAAACAGCAGAGATCCAAACAGTCCTCGATGTGGAACGGGTGATCCCGGATACAAAATTGCAGATGAGCACCTGCCTGATGCAAAATTTTCAAACGAGCCTGGGACGCTGAGTATGGCCAATGCCGGCCCCAACAGTGGTGGGTCACAATTCTTCATCAACACTGTTCACAATTCATTCCTAGATTGGTGGAACACACAAACGCCTTCTGCACATCCTGTTTTCGGAAAAGTAACGAATGGGATGGATGTTGTTACGGCCATCGAAAATGGTCCAACCGGATATGGCGATCGGCCTCGTGAACCTATGCAAATCATTTCGGTTGAGCGTTGTTAATTATATTTATTAACAACGGATTGCACGGTATATCATGGCGAAACATAGGGCGGGCGACCGCCGTATCATGAGCATTAGCATACCAGAGAAATTGGCGGAACGTTTGGACCGGAGAGTCGGTAAAGGTCGCCGTGAAGGCCGAAGTGCCACCATTACGAAAATGATTCAGGATTCGTTGGACGGTGGGCAGCAAAATCCACCAGGTATTGTCGTTGAACAAAGAATGCCCCAAACCCCAAAGGGCAAGGTTAGAATTGAGGAGGATACAATGGGCTCACTTGAAGTCGCTGCTGATCGATACTATGGGTGTCAAACAGCACGCTCTTTGATTAATTTCGATATTGGAGACGACACAATGCCGAGAGGGGTCATTCGTGGTTTCGGAATTCTCAAACAAGCCGCAGCAATAACCAACAAACAATTGGGTGCGCTGGATGGGGATGTCGCTGATTTAATCGTCGCTGCTTCTGGAGAAGTTATTGATGGCGAATTAGATGGTCACTTTCCATTGAGAATATGGCAAACGGGATCAGGAACGCAGTCGAATATGAATGCCAACGAGGTCATTGCAAATCGAGCTATCGAAATGTCAGGGGGAGTTCTTGGAACCAAGAATCCGGTACACCCAAATGACCATGTCAATAAGGCACAATCATCCAATGATACATTTCCAACTGCAATGCACATTGCAGGCGCTGAAGCAATTGTGCACGAACTGAAACCACAGGTGAAACACTTACGCGATGCACTGAACGAAAAGGTAAGTCAGTTCGAAAATGTTGTCAAGATCGGACGGACCCACCTAATGGATGCTGTGCCTCTAACACTTGGTCAGGAATTTAGCGGCTACGTGTCGATGTTGGATGCTGATTTGCGGCGAATTGATTTCGCGCTTGAAGATCTGTATGAATTGGCCCTAGGGGGAACTGCGGTTGGGACGGGGTTGAATACCCATCCTGATTTTGCAGAAATTGTAGCCGGGCATATCGCAGACAAAACCAACTTGCCATTCGTCACTGCTGACAATAAGTTCGCACAACTTTCTGCGCACGATGCTGTGGTTGCTGCCAGTGGGTCACTCAATACTCTCGCTGCAAGTTTGATGAAGATTGCCAATGATATTCGATGGTTGAGTTCGGGTCCACGATGTGGGCTAGGTGAATTGTCACTACCTGCAAATGAACCGGGGTCGAGTATCATGCCAGGCAAGGTAAATCCCACACAGGCTGAAGCAATGACGATGGTATGTTGCCAGGTAATGGGGAATCATACCGCCATTACCATAGGTGGAAGTCAAGGAAACTTCGAGCTCAACGTGTACAAACCCATGATGATTCACAACCTCCTACATAGTATCCGAATATTGACCGATACATGTCGGTCTTTTACTGACAAATGTGTGGTGGGACTAATGGCAAATGAAGATGTGATTCAATCACATCTAGAGAATTCACTCATGCTAGTAACAGCATTGAACAATCACATTGGATATGATAAGGCTGCAAAAATTGCAAAAAATGCGCACGTGAAGGGGATTACACTTAGGGAATCTGCACTAGAACTTGAATTGTTGACAAATGAAGAGTTTGATTCTTGGGTTCGTCCCGAAGAAATGATTGGACCCCGTGCTTAGAATAACGGCTATTGAGAAAAAGGTCTCAAATCAATCTGTAGAATGGCTTCGCATACGCAAGCATGAATAGTCGATTTGGAAGAATGGCCCATTAATCCTCAAGAGAGGAAGTTGGGAGTGCTGGCTGGCGGGTTCGAATCGGGTAGATCTTTCCCTGCCAGCCAGCCTCCGCATCCGAAATCCTTCGCCCGTCCGAAGACGGCTTCCAAACCCCGGTCGGTCCAGTTGATGCTTGCGCACCCACTTTTCCTTAAACGCCCGAGACAGTTGCCTGCCTCGCTTCCTGATGTGTCGTCTACTGCCCGAAGGCAGTTTCCTATTCACCAGTTCCCGGTTCGGATTGCTCCGCTCCGGCGTCTCAACGAGACACTTTCCTTGCGGTCTACATCTCGCCCCCTGGTTTCCCTCCGTCTTACGACTTTGTTTCACCTGGAGAGGGAGTTGGGAGTACTGGCTGTCGGATTCGAATCGAGTAGATCTTTCACCGCCAGCCAGCCTCCACGTCCGTGATCCTTTCCTCCGTCTTACGACTTTGTTCCAAACCTCGGTCGGGTTGGCACGGATACGCGAACGCACCGTGCCGTCCCTTAGACGCTCGAGTCAGTTGCCTGATTCGCTTCCTGTTGTGTCGTCTGCTGCCCGAAGGCAGTTTCCTATTCACCAGTTCCCGGTTCGGATTACTCCGTACCAGCGTCCCTGAGAGAAGTGCTTCCCTTGCGGTTCACACCTCACCTCCTGGTTTCTCTCTGTCTTGCGACTTTGATCCACCTAGGAGCAGGATTGTGACATTGCTGCCACCCCTGTCTCCCCCTTCGGTCCGGTTCCAGCATTGCTGCCTTTCCCTTCTCTGGGCCGGTTTCGACTGCAGTCTACTTCCGTCCCCCGGTAGTCAACTCAGCATTGCTGCTTTGTCAATAACCTGCACAGGATTGTGCTTAAGGAGTCGTCGGCCGACTTTTTACAACTCGACTTTTATGGGTTCATCTCCTCTAGGTCCCTGAGGTTACCTTTCGGCTTCCAGTGTTTCCCTTTGTTGACTGATCCAAGGTGTCTTATCGCTAGTTCCTTCCGATTGTCCTTTGCTCTTACGAGCTACTCTCCTGTGTTCGACACTATGTGTCGTTGTGTATTTCGAGCCCAGCTCTGATACACGTTCACAAAAGCATCCAGCACTGACCGAAGTCTGTGCCTTCATTCTCCTGCGGGCCTGCCTGCCTGATTTTACAATCTGGAGCACGCCCCATCTCCTCAACTTTCGTTGATTAAATGGCCCACTACCGTTCCCGAATTGGGTCCCTTGTGGGCTGGGGCCTGCCGGTGACGCTGGGCGCCCCGACACCACTCCTCGGGAGCGGCAAAGTTCACTTGGTGCAGGGAGGACCATAAACATTTGCAAAAAACCGTGAACTTTCCATCGGAAAAGCGGTAACTGGACCCCTATTTCCTCTAGAACTTAAAGTT
>JAQXFF010000114.1 GCA_029250425.1 Candidatus Thalassarchaeaceae archaeon
GGTGCTGATGATGAAATGTTCCAATTGTATCCGCCGTTGGGTTCGACATAATTCCAAGTAAGACCTCCATCTATACTGACTTCCACCCACGCTCCAGATGAACCTGTACTGAAATTAGTGTGATGTAAATGGTACCAATGCTTGAATGAAAATTTCCAGTGATTTGCCAAGCTAGGTACTGGGCTAGATGGAGATGTGAGCCAGGCGTGAGTGCCGGCAGGCAAAGGATCTTCAGGTAGAGTTGCAGCAATCAGTGATCCTTCCGTAGCAAGGGATGGAATGAGTCCTCCTGCAGCCTGTCTAGCACTGTAATTCATCGCAAAGACGCCATTAAATTGGGATGGTTCGGCCATCCTCCATACATTGGCGGAACCACCTGTAGCATATTGCTGAAATTGAAGAGAAAGTGACTCTAAATCGTCAAGACGCCCTACTGTATGGTTTACACCAAGCGTCAATTCATCATCAAAAACTGAAATTGATGAGCCATTGAAAGAACCATGACTGAAATTAAGGGACGGGTCATTTGCAAGCCAATGTGTTCCCGTTCCACCATCGGCATTGGCACCCGTCGATACATTCACCCAACCCTCGAGAATGGTTGAATTAACCGGTATTTCAAAGGAATCTTCTGTAATATTCGACAGTGATCCATTGCCATTAGATTGCAAAATAATTTCAGAATCGCCAATGTATGGGCTATCAATGGCTTGTGCCAGAGGGGCTAAGAGCATGGTCAAAACCAGTAATGTGGCGGTTCGCATGGTCTCACCTCAGGATGGCCACACTTGGCCGTGGGTTTGAACACGACGGAAGCCTGAGTAGAGCGCCCGTAGGGCGCTTTGAACTGAATGGTTCATTTACCGGCACGGAGGAGAGGCGGTTCGCGGTGAGTGAATGGTCGGCCAAGAAATGTTACAGGGGCCCCAACTCGATGCTGTTGAAGCACAACTCCATGCACTTCTGAGAATGCAGGCAAAGCAGGCCTTACCTGTAGATTTACCCCGACCTGACTTCTGGCAAGTGTGTTCACAATTACTGCAAGCCATCGAAATAGAATTGACTGAAACAACTCGATTAGAGGGTTTTTCTTCTCGAGCACAAACTCTCACACGTCGTCAAGCAAACTTGCGAAGAACAATTGCCAATCTGACCCGACATCGATTGAATGCCTTTGTCAACCATGCAGCATTGGCGAATCTTGCGAGTACCCCTTTCGGAGATGCTGCTTCAGAATCCAGTACGAATTTAGCACCGGTTGATTGGCAACGACAAGATGGTGCAGAGCGCGCTTTCCATGTCGGAGTCTCAGAACTCATTGAGCAATACAAGCGAAATGTTTCCTGGAATGGGTTGCAGCAAGGCGTACTGAAGTCAGAAGTGAAGATTCAACCAACAACACCAGCCGGAAATGCTCAACTCGATCAATTTGTAGATGAGCCAGGGGGTTTAACTGGACAAGAACCTCCTGAAATGGAAACAAATGAGTTGGAAGAAATTTGGAAAGACCCTGACTTTGATGAAGAAGACCGTGTTTCAATGATGGAAGAGTATCCTGAAATTTCTGAACCAATATCTGAAGATGTTGGTGCTGAGAAAAATGATGCTGTAGAAGCAAACGAAGCAAGTGAAATGATGCGACTTCGGATCCTTAGGGACATGCCCGAACCAATTCTTGATGAATCGGGTGAGGAAATCGATCTTCTCGAAGGTGATTCATTCAATTGTGGTTCATTGATGGCTCAAACACTGATCGCTGCAGGTTGGGCTGAAGCAGTAACCCTCGAATGAGGGGCTGAATACTCAAGCTACGGTTCGTAGACTGAGTTCAATGGTTACAGTGTCTGGGATAGGTATGCGCATCACTTGTCTGAGTGCGGATTCATCCGTAGACTTACCAATAATCAATTCAAGAAGACGCTTGTGGACTCGCATTTCCCAGTGATCCCAAGTTTCGCTGCCTTCTCCATCAGGTGCCTTGCGGCATGGTACGACCAAGCGGCGGGTTGGCAATGGAATTGGACCTCGAAGTTGAACGCCTGTTTGATCCGTAATATTGCGAATCGCTTGGCAAACAGTATCAATGTCCACGTGGTTTTCACCAGTTAGTTTGATGGTGGTAACCGTTGGCATTCTGCATCCCTTATCCCGATGGTTTGAATCAGTGGTAACTTCACTTCTTCTCAATCTTCATGCAGACACCTGCTGCAACCGTCTTGCCCATATCGCGAATTGCGAAGCGAGAAAGTTCGGGGAAAGCATCCATCTGTTCAATTGCCATCGGTTTGGTTGGCATAAATCGAATCAAGCAAGCATCGCCGGTTACAAGGAAAGCCGGATTGGCTTCCTTGCCAGCCTTGGAGGTCTTCTCCAAGAGCTCGACGAAGCGAACTGCAACCTGAGCTGTGTGTGCGTGGAACACGGGTGTGTAACCTGCTGCAACAGCCTTGGGGATGTCCATCAACTGGATTTGACCAACGAAGGTCTCATCGTGACGAACGAAATTTGGTTCACTGTCTGAGTATCCAGCAATGTCTCCACGGCGGATGTCCTGTGCGGATAGACCTCGAACGTTGAATCCGACGTTGTCACCAGGCTCAGCCTTTGCAACCTGCGTATGGTGCATTTCGATGCTCTTGACTTCAGCGGTCTGCTGGCTGGGATTAAACACGACGTTCTTGCCGACGTTTAGAGTACCTGTCTCAATCTTACCAACGGGCACAGTACCGATTCCACTGATCTTGTAGACGTCCTGGATTGGAAGGCGTA
>JAQXFF010000287.1 GCA_029250425.1 Candidatus Thalassarchaeaceae archaeon
ACTACTGGAGTAAAGCGGGTTTTTGGTGCTGATTTAGCCGAAGAACAAGATGGCTTACTGCGAACTGAAAAAGATCTTCCCATGAAGAAAATGATGCCAGTATTGATTGGTATAGTTATTCTCACATTCTTTTTCTACACATGGAGACTGAATGTGAAAGGTGCTTCATTGACTGAGGCAGCAATCCTTGGTGCCGTCGGTTCACTATTCTTGGCCATGACGGCATTCTTTTTCTCGGCTGTTGCAGGGTACATCGCAGGTGTAGTAGGTTCTAGCAATTCACCGGTTTCTGGGATGACCATTGCCACACTAATGGGGACAGCATTGCTGGTTTGGATCGTAGGTGACCTGTTTTTGGGAATGGAACAAAATGAGTTGATGTATGCTACACTTATCATTGCAAGCGTCGTTGCCGTAAACGCTGCTATTGCTGGAGATGTAATGCAGGATTTGAAAACAGGCCATCTAGTTGGTGCTACTCCATGGAAACAACAAATTGCAGAAGTTGTCGGAGTCATTACGGGTGCTGTAATGGCACCACTAACACTTGTTGTTCTCAATGATGCTTATCGTATCACGAAAACATATTGCATGGAGAATCCAGTCAAATTTTATGCAGATGGTACGCCAAATTGTAGTGCAGCACTTGATGCACCACAAGCGGAAATTATCGGGACATTGATCGAAGGAATCTTTGGTGGTACGGTAAACTATCCAATGCTTGGTTTGGGTGTATTAGTTGCCATACTAATCATTTGGAAAGGCTTGCCAGTTATGTCTGTCGCAATTGGTATGTACCTTCCATTCTATCTCTCTGCAACAATATTCATTGGTGGATTATTGAGTCATTTTGTTCTACGAACGGTGCACCTACGCACAGATGGAACTCTTACAGGTGAGCCCTCAGAAGAAGCGGTTGAAGCAGGTACTGAAGTCTCCAAACGCGGTTTGTTGCTATCAGCTGGTATGATTGCAGGGGAGGCTCTAATGGGTGTTGTCGTTGCAATATTTATTGTAATTGCAAATTTAGTCAAACCCATCAGGGCCCCTGCAGAATGGCTTTGCAGTGAATCACATGCTGATTCGAGCACTGGTCATTCGATTTGTGACGAACGTGTCATTGGGACACTACCTACATGGCTTTCATTGCTATTCTTTATCTGGTTCTTCCTTGTATTCACATATCTTGCAACACGTGGAATGCCCCGTTCAAAGAACGGAAAGGGGAATTTATTGATCGATTGGGTCGCGATTGCATTCGATGGCATTCGAAGATTCATTAGTGCATTAAAACCACCATCAATGCGCCCATGAAATTCGCATTTAGTCGCGGTAACACTCAAAGACCCTCCAATTGAGGACCGGACGGTGATGGCATGAATGAACGCGGTATGGGTTTAGATATCAGCGAACTCGAAACAATGGCGAAGCAATGTCGTCGGAATATTGTCAAGATGGTATATGATATTGGTGCAGGTCACCCAGGTGGCAGCCTAAGCGCAATTGATATGTTGACTGCGCTATATGGTCACAGATTACGTGTGGATACGTCAAACCCCACATGGGATGATCGAGACCGCTTCATTATGAGTAAAGGGCATGCTAGCCCTGGCGTCTATTCTATTTTGCATGAACGTGGATTTCTAACTGCGGATGATCTATTGACATATCGAAAATTGGGTGGCTGCTGTCAGGGTCACGTCGACATGAAATGGTGTCCCGGAGTTGATTTCAGTGCTGGTAGTTTGGGCATGGGACTATCTTTTGGCATTGGATGTTCACTCGCGGCAAAACTGGATGGTAGCGAACGAACATCTTGGGTGATGTTAGGTGACGGTGAGTTGCAAGAAGGTCAGGTTTGGGAAGGGGTCATGGCTGCGGTACACCATGAAATTGGAAATCTGAAAGTTATAGTCGATCGAAATGGCATCCAAAATGATGATTTTTGCATTACACAAATGCGTATGTTCGACGTATCTGAAAAGTTTGCATCTTTTGGTTGGGCTGTAATGGAAATTGACGGTCACGATATGAATGAAATTGTGCGTGCTATTGAATGGGCCGATCAAGTCACTGATGGTCCAGCGTGTATTGTAATGCACACTATCAAGGGGAAAGGTGTTTCATATATGGAAAACAATCCAAAATTTCACGGTGCTGCACCCAATGAAGAACAATTTATCATTGCGATGGAGGAGTTGTCATGAGTGCACCCAGTGGTGGTGGAGCCAGTCGTGATGGTTAC
>JAQXFF010000299.1 GCA_029250425.1 Candidatus Thalassarchaeaceae archaeon
CATACTGCAAAATGGCATCAATTTCAGTTGTTGTATATCCTTCTGATTCACTGAATTGGACAACATCAACATCGCCTGTGAATCTGGGTAAAGAAATCGTATCTTGTTCAACACCAGTGACAATGAAAACGGTATCTTCAGGGTTTTCGATTTCCCCTAACAATACCGGACTGGAAATCATGCTCGTTGTATCAACACCCATTCCCTTGAGATCGGCTCTGAATGCCGACAAATCATCCCAATCATCATCGTAAGCGGACAAATGAGGGTCACTGGGAACAAGATAGGATCCCACAATGCTGTAGAGCAATAATGCTAGCACTGCATAGAAAGCAACCATCAAACCAGTTCGACGCGTTTTGCGCGATTTCAGGACAGTGCCAATGTCAACTGAACCGATTTTCATTTCAACTGACCTCCCACATCCATAGGATGTGCAGCCGCGAGACGTTGAACCTAGCCTTAAGACGGTTTGGGGGTGGTGGACGGCCTTGCATCCTCACCAATTCAGGCCTAACGGTTCAAATGGATCTCTTCATCGATGGATGAAACCTCATCGGTGGGTACAACCAAATGTTCACCGAAAGTAGACCACGGTAGCAGTTTTGGGTCCAATCCTTCGTCCAATTCTAGGAGGAGGCCAAGAACAGTTCCACTGACATCATCAATAAACAAATCAACGACAGTTCCGAGTAAATCACCTCGGCTATCAACGACACGTCTGCCTGACAGTTCTGTTGAGAAAGCTGCCGGCATTCATTCACCTCATACACTTTCGATTCCCATCAATGTGTCACTATTTCGTCGGATGCTTTCCAGTCCACTTGTTAAGACTCCTTCCAACTTGGTGTAATACTCAAGCATGTCGGGTGTAATCGTTGGTCGAACTCGAGCAATTGCTTCTTCGAAATGCTTCTTTGAAACCGACTTCTTTTCAGCACGCATTGCAATAAGGGCAGCTTCACGACAAACTGCTTCAACATCAGCACCCGTGTAGTTTTGCATCTTATCAGCTAAACTTTCCAGGTCAAACTTTCCGAGTGGCATGTTCTTGGCATGAATTTTCAGAATTTTCCTGAGACTTGCATGGTCAGGAGGAGGGATGTGCATAACTCGTTCAAATCTACCACTGCGTAGAAGTGCCGGATCAATCATTTCAGGGCGGTTTGTTGCTGCAATCACAATGACGCCTTCCATAGATTCAACCCCATCCATACTTGACAACATCTGATTCACAACACGGTTCGCCACATCACTGCCTTCACCAGAGTTGGGTGTACGTGCTCCCGCAATCGATTCAAATTCGTCAAGGAAGATGATGCTGGGGCTGGCTTGCTTGGCTTTCTTGAAAACTTCACGAATCGCCTTCTCTGATTCGCCAACCCATTTTGAAATCAATTCAGGTCCTTTGACGGTGATGAAATTCGCTTTCGCCTCATGCGCAATGGCTTTGGCAATCAAGGTTTTTCCAGTACCTGGTGCTCCGAATAGAACGATTCCTCGCGGTGGTTTGATTCCAAAGTGCTCAAATCTGTCAGGCATTGTTAGTGGCCATTCAACACTTTCCTTGAGACGGTCCTTGACTTCATCCAAACCTCCGACATCAGCCCAAGATACTTCAGGTATTTCGACATAAATTTCGCGCAATGCACTCGGCTCAATATCCCTGATTGCAAGTTTGAAATCATTCATTTGAACTTCCATTTTTTCAAGGACTTCGGGGGGGATTTCATCCTGATCTAAATCAATCTCGGGAAGGTATCGCCGAAGTGCTTTCATTGCAGCTTCTCGAGAGAGGCTGGAAATATCTGCACCGACGAATCCGTATGAGTTATCCAATATCCATTCCATCTCAAAATCATCAGCGATTGGCATGCCCCGTGTGTGAATATTCACAATTTCGCGACGCCCATTTTTATCAGGTACACCAATTTCCAATTCACGGTCAAATCGGCCAGGTCGTCGAAGTGCTTGATCAATGGCATCTGGTCGATTTGTGGCACCAATTACAACGACGTTGTCACGACCTTGCATTCCATCCATTAGTGTTAGAAGTTGTGCGACAACACGTCGCTCAACTTCACCAGAAACATCCTCTCTTTTCGGAGCGATTGAGTCTAATTCATCGATGAAAATAACCGCCGGTGCATTCTCAGCAGCGTTGTCAAAAATTTCGCGCAATTGTTTCTCAGATTCGCCGTAATATTTGGAGATAATCTCAGGGCCGTTAATACTTGTAAAATGGGCATTTGTTTCGTTTGCCACAGCCTTTGCAATCATCGTTTTACCTGTTCCAGGTGGGCCATGTAGCAACACACCTTTCGGAGGGTCGATACCAAGGCGACGGAATAGAATCGGATGTTTGAGAGGAAGTTCAATCATTTCGCGAACTTTGGTCAATGCCTCTCCAAGTCCACCGATATCTTCGTACATGATTGATGAAACTTCGCCGGGTTCCTCATCTTCGACCATTTCTTCCTTGATGACAATTTCAGTATCGGGCAGAACTCTAACGATACCTTTTGGTTTGGTCGATACAATTGCGAATGGCAAGGCCTCCGCGAAGAGCGTCATCCCAGGGATGAAGATTCGATCACCAGCGACCACTGGTCGCTTATTGAGGCCACGTCGGGCAAATCCTTCGATTCCAGAGCCAAATTTGACTTTCTGTTGCTTTGCCATTACGGGGCTCAGCACAAGTCTCTCACATTCATTTGTTTCAACCTTTTTGATTGTCACTCGGTCTCCAAGACTGACTCCAGCATTCTTACGAATGATACCATCGATTCGAATGACACCAAGATTGGCATCTTCAGGCCGGCATCTCCAGACAATGGCTGCGGTATTCCTTTCACCACTGATTTCGATGACATCGCCTGGTTTGAGACCTAAATCATTGTCAAAGGGCACACGCGCTCGGCCATGTCCTACATCACTTGGTATCGCTTTTGCCACCCGCAGAGAGAGAGTTTTTTCTTCATCGTCAGCCATAGTGTCACCCCAACAGCAATACTAGCAGAAAACCTAGGCCCCTTTTAATGTGGCTAATTTGCTTCTCCTATTCTTTCGGTCTGAGCAGTTGTCTTCAAGCGCCGAGAGGAGAGCATTCATGATGGAGATTGCGTTCGACGAGATATGGCGCAGGTACTCTCAACAGGTCTAGAATTTCTAGACCACAGCAACCCAAACGGCAATCCGTGTGTAAAGGGATACAATATCATCAATGGTGAACTCAAACAAGCCAGTGATGGTTCGACATTCAAATCGATCAATCCGGCATGGTTGGATGATTGTCTTGGTGAGTTTCCTCTTTCGACTGAGGCAGATGTCCACGAAGCACTTCGGGCTGCTCGAAAGGCGTTTGCAGAATGGTCAGCCACGCCTGCGCCTACACGTGGGCAAATTATTGGGAACATGGGCCGTTTGTTGATGGAGCACAAAGATGCTATCGTTGCAATCGAAACTAGAGAAATCGGAAAGACTCTCAAAGAATATGCTGGCTCTGTACAAGAAGCAATTGATACTTGCTTGTTCTTCCAATCTGAAGGCCGCCGTCTCTATGGACAAACGGTCAACAGTGAATTGCCAGACAAGGAGTTGTTCACCTATCGGCGCCCCCTCGGGGTTTGTGGAATCATCAATGCCTGCAATTTCCCTGCAGCGGTTCCTTTCTGGAAGATGATTCCCGCAATTATGTGTGGCAATACTTGTGTATGGAAATCTCCTCAAGATGCACCACTACTCTCCTTTGCACTCGCTCGAATCATGCATGAGGCTGGTTTGCCTAACGGAGTCATCAATCTGGTGCACGGCAAAGGTAGCGGTGCAGGGCAACACCTGGTCGATGCTGTCGACAAAGGAATGGTCAACAAGATTTCTTTCACCGGTAGTACAGCGGTTGGAAAGATGATTGGAGAAATTTGTGGACGGAATCTTGTTTCAGCAAGCCTTGAACTTGGAGGAAAGAATCCTCTTGTGATTATGCCGAGTGCCAATATCGATAATGCCGTTGAAGGCGCATATTGGGCAGGGTTTGGAACCGCTGGCCAACGATGCACCAGTCTGGGGAATCTGATTATTCACCAAGATATCTATGATGAATTCATGACCAAACTCATGGCAAAGGTAGAGAGTACGACTATCGGAGATTCATTACGCCATGAGAGTGTACTATACGGTCCGATGCTCTCTGAGAAATATGCGGGTGAATTCCTCAAAGGATTGGAGATGTGTGAGGCAAGTGGCGCCACCAAGATCTATGGCAAAGGACGAATTACCAATGACAACAAACCTGCAGGCTTCCTTGGTGATGCTTCAGAAGGTGTATACATGTGGCCGCACGTCTATGAGAATGTGACTGAAGACATGGAATGTTTCCATGAGGAGATTTTCGGCCCGGTGATTACAGTTGTCAAGGCCAAGGATTTCGAGCATGCATTACATCTAGCCAATGCAAGCCCCTATGGACTATCAAGTGCAATTTACACCAATGATCGCCTAGAGGCTTACCGATACAAGACTGGCATCAAGGCTGGTATGACGGGCATCAACAATTCGACCACAGGGGCTGAAGCCCACTTGCCATTTGGTGGTGTCAAAGGTTCAGGAAACGGGACTCGAGAATCCGGTATTTGGGTCATTGAGGCGTATTCCTATTGGCATGCAGTGAACGATGAACTTAGTGGAAAACTCCAGTTGGCGCAAATGGATGTCGAAGAAATCGAAATTGAAGAAGCTGAAGTTGATTGGACATCTCTTGCATGAGGTAATCCAATGATGATTACTCGCGAAACCGTTCGAATAGCGTTGTACATCACGGGACCATTG
>JAQXFF010000124.1 GCA_029250425.1 Candidatus Thalassarchaeaceae archaeon
GACCCCCTCGTTTAGTCAGAAGCGGCTCACAGATCGTCTTCGTTCAGAATTAGGTCACACCAGAGGCAATTGTCCATTTACCCGTTTTATCTGCATGAATAGTGGTTCTGAATCAGTCACTGTTGGTTTGAGAATTGCCGATGTGAATGCATACCGACAAACTTGTTTTGGAGGTAGACACGAAGGTAAACCGATCAAACTCCTGGCCATCGAACAAGCATTCCACGGTCGTACAGACCGCCCTGCTCAAATTTCCCACTCCTGTAAAGATGGGTACGACAAAAATTTAGCCACATTTCGAGGCCGAGACAATCTCTTGTTGGTTCCTCCAAATGATGTTCAGGCTTTGATAGATGCCTTTGGCAGGGCAGAGAATGAAGGATTTTTCATTGAGATGATGGCAATTGAACCCGTTCAGGGTGAAGGTAACCCAGGTCAATGTGTGACAAGAGAGTTCTATGATACAGCTCGTCAACTGACGCTTGAACATGGCAGCCTCCTCCTTGTCGACTCAATCCAAGCAGGTCTTCGTGGTCAAGGTACTCTTTCAATCATTGATTATCCAGGTTTTGAGGATTGTGAGGCTCCCGATATGGAAACTTGGTCAAAGGCATTGAATGCAGGCCAATATCCCTTATCTGTTCTAGGCATGGGGCCACGAGCAGCGGAACTCTACGTCGTTGGTATCTATGGAAATACAATGACGACAAATCCTCGGGCCCTTGAAACGGCGATTGCCGTTCTTGATCGTATTACTCCCGAATTACGACAAAATATTCGGGAACGGGGTGTCGAACTGGTTGGAAAACTTGAGCAATTGGCCGCAGAGTTCCCAGATGTGATTGTCAAAGTTCAGGGCACTGGTTTGCTATGTTGTACAGAACTGAATCCCGACACACATCCAGTCGTAGGTTTTGGTCAAATTGAGGAGCAGTGTCGGAAGAATGGCCTTGGTATTATCCACGGGGGTCAGAATGCCCTGAGATTCACTCCGCATTTTGAAATTACATCGGAGGAAATCGATCTTGTCGTCGATCTTGTTCGGAAGACACTCCGCCAACACGCTGAAAATCGTGCTGATTGAGTGGAAGTGCATCAAATGCCCGAACCGTTGGAAATCGAGTTTATCAATGTCTATTCCCCCACTGGAGATGGTCCAATCAATCGTTGGATTATTGCGGTAATAGGGGATTCAGAGCCAGAAATTGATGATACAATTTACCACTGGGTTCACATTCGTGATGCAGAAGTTGCTCAGAGAATACTATCTGAGAATGATGTATCAGGGATGTTTCAATTATGTGGTAGAAGGGCTTGGACTCAAAAGATGGTTGTAGATGAAATCAGAGGCCTTTGGTCCAGATTCCAAAACGCCGTGGAGCATACCCACACAATCGAATCACTCAGCGAAGTCCCATCACCTGCAGCCGTCCAATATAGTGGCGAACGTCGCCGTCCGAATCTAGGGCCATTGCATGATGCATTGATTGCTTGTGGGACAGATGGGTGGAGGCCTATGACTGCAATGCGAGTTGGCTTGATGGAATGTATCGCTCATTCAGCAGAACAAATCTGAACCAAGTAATGGAAGGAGAACACTCGCGTCCCCTTCCACAGTTACTTGGGGCGCTTCAGGGTGAATTTTACCCCAGGAAATAGCTTCCTTCAAACGTGCACCTGAAAGGCTTCCATCATGTTCAGGAGCCGTTGTAATGCCAACTGCCGAATCCAATCCATCACGATACTGATTCCACCAGATTACATGATGCTTTGATATTCCGCCACCTACCATCAATGCATGACTTTCACTACATGTCCAGGTAAGGTCTGACAGTACTTGTTCATCTGCCAAGAAATCAATCATAAAATCAGGGCTTCTCTGCCGATGCATAAACAATTGAGCCCCTATGGAACCATCAGATAATCCAGGTATGACAATCGGGATCCGGTGCTTTGCTGCCCAATGCAACAAACTAGTTTCATCATCAATACGATCACCAAAAGCCCAACATAATTCGATACTACCAAAACCTCTCCAAGGGTTCTCAGGGTTGATTTCTCGTCGTTCGTTTTCAATTTCTTGAAGCCATGGTAGAACAGAATTCTCTAGTATTTCACCATAGCATTCATTGGGTATAATCACATTTCCAAGCCGATTCAAGCCCTGCCCCCCAAGTTCCACATCATCTAATTCAAAGGCACCATGGTAGTAGGATTGGAACGTTCTTGCAATATCATGATCGAGAGTTCCACAAGTGGTGATGATGACATTGTATGCTTTGCGTTTGATGGCTTCTATGAAAAATCCACGAGTTCCCGTCGCGCAGAGGCAAGCAGGAAATGAAAGCCAATTCAGAACACCTTCCGATTGTGACTTTGCAATCGCATCACTGAGGATATCGCGGGCATGGGCAAGTTTTGTTGCTGTAAACCCTCCCGCCTTGGCCATTTGATCGATTAGTGATGGAACAGTATTGATTTTACTGAAATCGTAATCTTCGACGGGGACGTCAAAATCATCTCGGTTTATTGGCATGGGAACGGCTTGGCGACCTAACCCCCTCACTTGAATTGGCGGGTCAAATATATCAATTGGAATTTGAGTTTTCCAATTGGAATATTCTATCACGTAACTTGGCCGCTTTCTCAAAGTCGAGACGAGCAGCGGATTGATTCATTTCCTTCTTCAATTTCTCAATTATTTGCTCACTTGAACTGATGGTATCCAAAGAGACCTCCGCATCAGTGGGTTGTGATAGGTTGGAAACAACGTCATCCCCCCATGATCCAGCACCAAGGTTGAATTTCTTAATCAGATCACTTTCCTTGTCTTTGCCTGTTTGTCCGGTAAATCCACCAACAAATCTCTTGCCCCCTGTCATCCCTTTACCAGCGGTTCCTGCTAGGAGTTGTTCAGCCTCAATTCCCATCACGGGCAAAGGTTTCTTGATGGTTGTAGGTGTGATACCATTTTCTTCATTGTGTGCAATTTGTTTTTGTCTACGCTCAATGGTTTGAGAAATTGCAGACTCCATCGCCCTCCCCATTTTATCGGCGTAAAGGATGACCCTACCATTCCCGTTTCTAGAGGCTCTACCGATTGTTTGCAACAAGCTGCGCTCATTTCGAAGAAAACCTTCCTTATCCGCATCAAATATAGCGACCAAACTCACTTCGGGAATATCCAATCCCTCTCGTAAGAGATTGATTCCCACGATGACATCAATGTGTCCAATGCGCAATGCTTTGATAATTTCACTTCGCTCCAGCGTATCTATTTCGGAATGCAGATAATGTGCCTTCACCCCCATTCGTTGCAGATAATCAGCAACTTCTTCTGCGAATTTAATTGTCATCACAGTGACCAAAACCCTCTCATTTTTCTTTGTACAAGCAGTGATTTCATCTAGTAAATTCTGAACTTGCCCTTCTGTTGGACGAACTTCAATAGCGGGATCAAGCAACCCCGTGGGGCGAATTTCCATTCTAGATATCCCTTGGATTTCTCCCAGGGCATCTTTCAGTAATGGTTTTCGTTTTTCCTTGGGATCTACACTAGGAATTGGTTGATTGGTCGCTTCGCAAAGTTGTTTTAATTCTCGCTCACCAGGCGTTGCACTCACATACAATATCTGTGGTACAAGAGATTGAAATTCATGGGCCATTAGTGGCCTGTTATCTGCTGCAGAAGGCAATCTGAAACCATGCTCAATCAGATTTTCTTTTCTTGATTTATCGCCATGATACATCCCACCTAATTGCGGTAATGTGACGTGACTTTCATCCATTATAACTAGAAATTTTTCTTTAGAATTGTGAAATGTTTGTGCACAAGCTGCAAAGAAATCGAGCAAACAATATGGGCGTTCGCCAAAATTCCGATCATCAAAATGCATTGAATAATTCTCAACACTGCGACAGTGTCCGATTTCTCGAAGCATGTCCAAATCGTAACGTGTCTTTGATTCTAGACGGTGTGCTTCTAAATCCATGCCAGCCTTCTCGAAGAAATCCAATCTCTGCTGCAATTCGAATTCGATGTTTTCTAGTGCCTTTTCAAATCGATCCGGTTGTGTCATGAAAAATTCTTTTGGATGTATCCAAACTTCTTCAATCTCATCAATCGATTCCCATGAAACCGCTTCACACACTTGAATTCTTGTTATTCCATCTAGGTCGAACCTAATGCGAATAGGGTCGTCCCTGCTAGGCATCCATATGTCCATGACTTCGCCCCTTAAACGCAATTCTCCCCTAGATATTTCTCCCGTAACACGTCGGTATTGTAGGGCGACCAATTCTTTGACAACTTCTTGCGGCTCCACTTGTTGGCCAACATGAAGTCTAGCATGCTGCTGTAAAAATGTCTCAGGTGGATTGAGGCCATAAATTGCTGAGACGGTTGCTACGACCAGTACATCGGGTCGGGAAACCAAAGAAGCAACTGTGGAGAACCTTTCTTGTTCAATTCGTTCATTCATTGAAAGTTCTTTTTCAATGTATATATCTCTCTTGGGCAGATAGGCTTCAGGTTGATAAT
>JAQXFF010000125.1 GCA_029250425.1 Candidatus Thalassarchaeaceae archaeon
ATGGATAGAGGTAGACATCATTGCCTCGTGCATTGGTTCTCACACCCAATAAATCACGCTCTGTTGCCCAAATCAAGATGAGTTCAAACTCATTCCAGAGCCCTGTCCACGGATGGAATTTCTCACCTTTCTCTCGTCGAACTTCAAAGGATGCCATGAGAAAACGATTGTCTGTAAATTCAAAGCCAACCATCGTGTGGGCCATGCCCCTAATTTTGTGAAAGTAATCGACAACATACCAGATGTCTTTGAGATCCTTTGGGTCAAATGACCAGTCATCCCAATTCTCGTCATAATCCCGAGTGGTGCGCCAAGTGAAATCTCTGCGGTTGTGTAGAGTTACCAAGTCATCAGTGATGTCGAAACGCGCCAACTGAGCGTTGTCTGGCGCCCAATTTCGGTCGTGACGGGCCTTCTTTTGACCAACGGCAAACCACCAGAAATTAATCAACAGAAGAATAATGGCAATAACCAATCCAACGATTATTTTCCAATCCATGCTTACTCCTCTTCAATTGTAGGAGCTCTTTCAGAGAGCAGAATAGAGATGGGGCGAGTCTCAGGGATTTTACTGAGAATAATCTTCGCGACAACAGCCATTGGGATTGCCAATACCATGCCCATAATCCCCCAAAGCCAATACCAAAATACTGTGACTAGGAGAAGGACAATGGGTGAAATATCGAGGCTGGAACCAAACATTTTGTTCTCAATGAATTGACCCCAAATCTGTTGATTGACAATCAGTACAGTAATCACAGCGATGGCCACAGTTGGATCCAGAAGTAAAATCGCAAGGATTGAGGGGGGAATCATGGCAATCAAACTTCCAATGATTGGAACGTAATTGAGGATGAACGTTAACGCACTCCACAGAAACCAACCTGGTACACCCATTGTGAACAAAATGATGGCTGTCACAAATGCGGTGCCAAAACTGACAATGGTTTTCACTCGTACGTATCGATAAACACCATCGCTCATATCCACTATCATTTCCTTGAGATGATCATTGATTTCAGTGGGGTAAGCAGCAGCAACACGGGAGGGTAATGTTTCGGCCTCAAAAATGATGAAAATGAGGAAAACAAAGACGGTTATCATTAAGCTAAGGAAGTTGCCAATTTCTCCAAAGGTTGAGAGCAGTGTGCTTTCCAATTGTTCACTCGAAACACTCAAACCTTCAAGAGAAAGCGTGAATCCAAGAATGGATTTGCCTTCCCATTTTGCAACCAATTCATCTAATTTCAGGGAATATTCAGGTATACCTTCTGCGAATGATGACACGTCTTGATACAGCCACATGCCAACCAGTATGAAAGTACCAGCCAACGCGCCGACAACCAATGCATAAGCGGGAAACAAGGGGACGCCACGATCGTTTAGCCAATGGGCACCTGGTGCGAGTAAAAAATAGATGAAGATTGCAATGATAAATGGCTCAATCACTGAACGAAGATGAATCAATGCAAGAACGAGAATGGCCAGAAAGATGGCGCCGTTTGACAATGTTTTGAGACGCGCTCCAAAATCATCAGTAAATTGGCTCATAATTCAAGGTGAACTCAGACGACCTTTCAATTCGCCCCCAGATGGTGAGGGGAGGGGGGGGCTTTGCTTACTGTTGGAATGGAAGCCACTGATTTTCAGCCACATCCCACCAATCTACACTACCGTCGGGTTGTTGGCGCCAATGGACACCTGATTCATCGACAAATGTTGGAAGCCCATCACTATCTGGGGCTTGTGAAGTTGCATCCCAAATTTCCTCTTCCTTCTTGTTTTCACCGTTCATCATGTTCCCAGCAACCAAACCAAGAACAAGAGCCAAAACAAAGCCACCTGAACCCACCAGTGCAATGGTGGCTGATAGACTCATAACAACTGGAGTCGGTTCGTATTCGTCGCGTTCTGATACTACTGGCCAACGTTCTGAATCCCCACTGGCATTGAGAACATCTAGGCTGGCATCAGGTGCAGGTGGTAGTCGGACTACATTGAGTCCCACAGTGGTATCACGACCCTGTGGACTGGTCAAAGTAGCACGGACTTTGTGAACACCGGGGCTCCACATCGTACAATCTAGAATCTCCATGTCTTCAAAGGAAGTTAGATCTTGACCTGGGTCTGCTACTTCCCACAGAATTGACATTTCGATCAATTGTGTTTCTTCAGTTGCAATTATTTCCAAATCGCAAGGAGTACCCGCTTCTGTGGCACGACCAGTTTGATTGACTGTGAAGGCTGGTGGGGGATGGACATGGATCTCAAAGGAAATGGATTCAGTGGAGGTCATGCCTAGGCCATTCCGATAATGTTCAGTGACGGTGTAATCTCCAGCAGGCCAGCGACTACAGTCGAGAGGTGTTTCATATTCTCCAACCAACCAAGGTACACCTTGGATTGACACAAGTCCCATCACATCGTAATACTCACCAACTAAATCTGTTGACACGCTATGAATCA
>JAQXFF010000034.1 GCA_029250425.1 Candidatus Thalassarchaeaceae archaeon
GAATATTCACTTGAAGTCATCATTGTTGAATTGCATGAAGCATCTTACAGTATGGGCGAGGATGGAATTATATGGTCTGAATTAGAAGACCAAGCAGTTTCTATATCCCCGGGTGAAACTCATTCTTTCCTGATTGATCAGCACAATTACTGGTATCTAGCAATGGTCCACCTAAATGACAGTGCAAATGGAATTGTCGAGGCACACATTTCGGTTGATTACAGCGATGATGATTTTGTCACAAAATCCCTCATTATGAGTATGCCTTCCCTGTGGGTCACAGGTTGGGTCCTGCATCGCTTGGGACGATTGAAGTGGGAAGGGCGTAGTTGGATTGATTCAACGCCCAGCCATGCATGGATTCCAAATGGCGAATCTGAGTGATTTGCGGATGAACTGTTATCGCACCGATTATTGTACAATTGAATAAATAACAATCTCGAATGTGTTCAAATGTACAATATGTTCGTTTTTTATTGACAAAATGACCTCTTTAGTTTCTGAATGATTAAGAGGGGTCAACATAACCCGTGCCCCCGTAGGGGGCGTGGCTGATGCTAACGACAGATTTGGAAGAAGACAGTGACAACATGACGGATGGGTCCGTGACAATACAATTACCTGTAGCAGAACAAGCTCGATTGAACCGAGTTCGCGCTGATACATATCACCGATATCACATCGATGCAATCGAAACTGAAAATCGCCAGAAATTTCCTCGCCGATTCAACGTAAAGGTTGGCAAATTTGGATTGGCTAAATTGTTAGGGAAGGAATTTTTCAAGTATTTTGGACACTGGGATGTTGTTTTCAGCAGGCCCTGTACCTATGGGGTGTTTAGTGGCCCCATTGGAGGATTCGCGCCACGACCTGATCTTTGTGTTGGTTGTTTGCGATGTGAAGTCCAACACCCGGAATTTGTCAAAGTCACTCACAACCCCGAATTGGCAGCATTGGGGGATTCTTATCTCACCAGCAAACACATTTCCACCATTGATGAAGAGGCGCGAAAAGGCACAGTACCTGTTCGAGGACAAGGGTACAGAGGGCGATTTGGTGGACCTGGATTCGACCAGATGTTCACAGATATGTCCGAAATTGTGCGACCCAGTCGAGATGGTATCCACGGACGTGAATTGATTGGCACAAGTGTTGATTTGGGCTCCAAACCGATGAGTTTGAGATTCGCACCTGATGGAGGCCTTCTAGATGCACCCAAGATGATGACCATTCAAGTCCCATTCTTCTATGCACCACCACCGGATTCAATTGCGACTGGGATTGTTCCTGAAATTCTCGCTGAAGCCGCTGGGATTGTGGACACATTGGCGTTCCTCCCGGAGAGCACCGTTACCAACCAAGGATTGGCCAATCCAAATGTTGTTCCAATCATTGCCCCTGGACAAATTGGCAATATTGAAAGCCACGGTAATGGGACTCGTATGGTCGAAATGTCCTCGTGGAACCTTGATGCTTGGAATCAAGTCAAAGAACATCCACTATTGGTCTCAGTCCAATTACCATTTGCAGGAGATTGGATGAGCACCATGATGGAGATGATTGAAAATGGAGTGTCAATCATTCACCTCATATCTGATCACCATGGAGAAGCTGACGATGGTCGGTTTGTCATGGAACTATATCAAGAAGCACATTTTGCTCTTGTAAAGAATGGGTGCAGAGATGAGGTCACTCTAATTGGAACTGGGGGAATTGCAGGAGCAGATCATCTCCCCAAGTCAATCATTACTGGAATGGATGCAGTCGGCCTTGACCATCCACTCCTCATTTCAATGCAAGCACGGCTATTGGGTGACACAAAGACGCGAGGCGTGGCCGGCGTCCAGTTACCAAAAAAATTCGACAAGGAATGGGCGGTTCAACGAATCTTGAATCTCTCTTGCTCATGGCGTGACCAATTACTCGAAATTCTAGGAGCAATGGGCGTACGTGAGGTTCGGCGGCTTCGAGGTGAAACCGGTCGTGCCATGTGGTGCGGTCACTTGGAGGCTGAAGCCTTCGGTGATATCGAAGGATTTCCCGGAGGTGAGCAGTGATGGCAAAGAAAGAATGGAAAAAACCGAGCCCAAAGTTATTGGAAAAAACGCTTCACCTCATGCACGATGGTTTCCACCAGAGAGCCTTTCCAGATACAGCCTATGACTTACCCGAAGCACTCGGTGATGCACGTTGGACTGACGAATTGATCACCAGCGCATGGTACATGGCTGAAACGGGTGAATGTCCCGATCACCTCAACTACAAAACTGGACGTAGTGGTGGAGGTTTTGACAAACTAGAATTCAAAGAATTACCTGAAGACCAACATTTGGCGGATGATGCTGAAATCGACATTACGCTCGAGTTGAATCGCCGCGGTGATGAACGACACAAGCGCACCATCGACATCCCATGGTATGGTGGTGGCATGTCATACGGCTCCGTATCGGTTAACGTCATGATGTCGCGTGCTCTCAATGCAAAGAAATGGAATACGCTGATGTCAACTGGGGAAGGTGGATACCCACCACAACTTTACGAATGTGCAGATCATGTCATCACCCAAGTTGCAACCGGTTATTTCGGTGTTGAGGAAAAATCGATCCAGGCGGCACCGATTGTTGAATTCAAGTATGCACAAGGTGCTAAGCCTGGACTGGGTGGCCATCTATTGGCCACAAAGGCCGGTGAAGAGGTGGCGAAAATGCGAGGTAGTGTGCCATTCGTGAGCCTATTCAGCCCCTTCCCGTTCCATTCAACTTATTCTGTAGAAGATCACATGAAACACCTTGATTGGATGAAGACTGTGAATCCAAATGCAATGATGTCTGTCAAGGTCAGCACACCTCATGATGTGGATATGGTAGCAGTGGGTTCCTACTATGCCGGTGCGCATATCATTCACCTCGATGGTGGATTTGGTGGTACTGGCGCTGCACCAGAAATCGCCAAGAAGAATATCGCAATGCCAATCGAATTAGCGATCCCGAAGGTGCACAAATTCATGCAAATGGAAGGGATTCGAGACAATGTAACCCTCATCGCCAGCGGTGGCGTGCGTACTGCAGATGATATCGCCAAGGCGATTGCATTGGGTGCTGATGGTTGTGTTCTCGGCACCAGTGATTTGGTCGCCATGGGTTGTACACGATGTTCCAACTGTGAAGGAGGACCAAGTGGACGCGGATGTCCGTGGGGTCTGACCACTACTGATGCTGAATTGCAAGAATGGGTACAGCAAGCTTGGGGTGCTGACCGCCTCGACAAGTACTACACGGCATTGTCCAAACGACTGAAGCAAATATTGCGCCAACTTGGTCTTTCCAGCGTCGGTGAATTACGCGGCCGAACCGATTTACTGCGCTACATTACAGGGGGTGAGGCTTGATGCACGCCAATCAACCAGGCACACCAACAGAATACCTCAATGTGGTCGGTAGACCACGTGGTGATGTTCCAGCAAATCCTGAAGCGGTAATACAAGCGCGTCGGATGTTGACCAACTCATTGCCGAAGATTGAGATGAATGATGCCGATGCTGCCGAAGGTGGATGTGGAGTCGTTGGATTAACTTGCGAAATCCCAATTGCAGGACGACATTTATTCAAATCACTTGAACAAATGCGTAATCGAGGCAATGGGAAAGGTGGTGGAGTCGCCATGGTTGGACTTGATCCTGCACAATTCAACACCACTCAAGACGTGCTTGAAGATGCTTATCTAGTGGCCATTGCTTGGGTCAATGAAGGATTTCAAGAAGAAGTTGAAGCCAAATACATTCACTCTGCCTTTGATGTAGTTCACACATTTGAAATGCCGGTTTTGGATGACTGGACTCGCCTATCGGCACTCGAAGTCTGTCCGCCTGCCGTGACCTGTTACTGGGTTCGGCCCACTGAAGATGGTATCGCGGAGATGTTCAATGAAAGTGAGATGAATCCCGGCGACTTTGACGATGAAGAAGCAATTCATTCCGAATACGTATACAGAAACACGCACAAACTCAACGTTGAATTTTATGCTGAAGATGGCCGTGCTGATGCGTTCGTCCTCAGTCATGGACGAGATATGCTCATCCTGAAAATTGTGGGTTATGCTGAAGATGTCATCAAGTACTACTGCCTAGATGATTTCACTGCTCACGTCTGGATTGGGCACCACCGATATCCCACACGTGGTCGTGTCACCCACCC
>JAQXFF010000036.1 GCA_029250425.1 Candidatus Thalassarchaeaceae archaeon
CACTTCGAGTAACTCGCAACAATCATTGATGTTGAACTACATTCTAGAACCTGGAGAATCTGTTGTCATCACAGAAGACCCTTACAATCTCATTGTAGATGGTGGACCTGAAGCGGTTGATGCAAACACATTATTCGGAAATTCACCACCATGGCTGATCAATAGTGGTGGTTCACTACAGTTGATTGCACCAGATGGAACGATTGTGGATGCCTTTGTTTACGGCTCAGGTTTTGCTGAAATTGAAGGTTGGAATGGTTTGGCGCTAGAGATGCCACCTTCTGATTCTGCAGGCTTGATTCTCATGCGAGGCGATGGATGCAATGTGTTACCAGATACCGATACGTCTACCGATTGGGAATACCGTTGGCTAAGACTTGGTTCCAGTCTGTTTTGTGACTCTGGATATTTCGCGACAGATGGTTCAGTGATTCCAGTGAACTCACCAGTTGGTTCCCTTTTCCAAATGGTCGAATGGATTGATGGGGCAACCATATCTCTGCACCTCCATGTCTACCAATTTGATTCGCCTGAACTATTCCTCGCAATTGAAGCAGCTGTTCTTCGCGGTGTAGAATGCACCATTTTGCTCGAAGGGCAAATCCTTGGAGATGCTGAAGATGGTGAAGATCAACGGGGTTGGGCTGATGAACTAGACAACGCTGGATGCACTGTACTTTGGATGGTTGAACCGGACGGGGCGAATGCACCAATGGCGCCCTATCGCTACATCCACTCCAAGGTTGCTGTGCGCGACGGCGATAGTGTGTGGATGGGAAGTGGTAATTGGAAACGTTCCACGTTCCCACTTGACAACGATGCAGGGAACCGCGATTCAGGAGTAATCGTCAACAGCCAAGACGTGGCTGATCTCGTGATGTCACGAATGCTATGGGATGAAAATGAAAGCCAACGGCACATCATCAATCTGGAAGATGCACCCGCATCAATGGGTCGACCAACAGGATGGACACGCCCAACAGCATCAACTGAATTTGGCCCGGCTGAGCCCATGCAACTGACCTATGAGGGGCCGTTTGGCGCCGTCTTGCTAACCTGCCCAGACGATTGTATCCAATCACTCGTTTGGCTGATCGATGATGCTGAAGTGTCATTGGACATCGCAGTACAATACTTCGATTTGGGTTGGCACTGGGGCTATGGCGATAATCCACTGATTGAAGCCATCGAAAGAGCTGCCAATCGGAGCGTTTCGATTCGGCTACTCATCAATGGATATTACATGAATGACGATATTCAAGAAACTGTCAATCACTTCAACCATCGATTGAATATGACTGATGGATTGGATGTTGAAGCAAGAATCATGGCACCCTCCAACGACATTACAAAATTACACGATAAGAGCATGATTGTTGACGGTGAATGGAGTTTGTTTAGCAGTATCAATTGGGGTAGTAACAGTGCTCTAAGAAATCGTGAGATGGGCCTAGCAATCGAGCACGTCGCTTTGGCAGAACATCAGACATTGCTCTTTGAAGAAGACTGGAATCGATTGGACACATCGACTGATACGGATGGGGATGGTATGCCCGACTATTGGGAACTCGAAAATGGTTTGAACCGCTCATGGTCAGCCGTACCTGGTACGACGAATTCAGAGCAAAACCTAGACCCTGATGGTGATGGTTTGGCCAATCTGCAGGAATTCCAAAATGGTGGATTGGCTCAAAATCCCGATACTGATGGCGATTGCATTCACGATGGTGATGAAGTCATGTGGGCTTGGGGACAAGCACTGGCTGCATCTCTCGCTGTACAAACAGGCGACGCGAATTTAGACGGAGTTCCAGACAATGAAACAGTACCCTGCACCGACCCGCAAGACGACTCCTCAAATACAAATTCAAACAGCACGAACAACACTGATGATAGCGAAAATGAGGAAGTTGGACCATTCCGTGAAGATGCAATGGACAGTACCTCAGCCAAGGTGATGTTCGCATTGGTTGTCATTGCAGCAATCAGTCTGCTTGGTGCATTGGGATTGATGCTATTCAACAGTCGAAGTGAGGCCGCAGGCAAAGTGTTGGTCGATGATGTCGGAGATGTCAGTGCTGAAATTTGGGCTGAAGAACAAGCACCCACCGGTGCTGTCATTCTAGATGGCACCAGTGTGGGCCCGAATGCCGGTAGCGATGCCAGAGAAGTTTCCGTTGGCCGAGATGATGGAGTCTTTGGATCTCCACAGTTGGATGGTTACGAATTTCCCGACTGGTCACCTCAGCAAGTCCAAGAATCTCTAGACGCGGGTTGGACATTGGAACAACTCCGAGAAAAGTATGATTCTGAACAGTGACCACGCGAAGGATTCATGGGCGCTCGTGTGGCGCTTGGGCCATGGCACGAGATTCAATCCCTACACTCGACCTCAGTGAATATACCGCTGGCGATGCAGCAAGTCGTGAAGCATTTGTCAATAAAATGGGAGAAGCATTGGAAGATATCGGCTTCTTTGCACTCACTGGTCACGGTATTCCACTCAGTGATATCGACCGCGCATATGAGGTAAGTGAGACATTCTTCAACATGGATGACCCGATTAAGATGCGGTGGAACCAAGGTAGCAATCAACGAGGATATGTGCCCTTTGGTGTTGAACACGCCAAGGACAATCCATCTCCGGATCTCAAGGAGTTCTGGCAAACGGGACGAACCCTACCAGATAATCATCAATTGAAGACCGAGTATCCAACGAATATTTGGCCGGATGATGATTGTCCTGAATTCGGCCCCGCAGTCGATGGCTTGTATATTCAGATGGAAGAACTCAGTCGGACATTGTTGGAAGTTTGTTCTCAATATCTTGGGATGGGACCCGATTGGTTGCCAAACATGGCCATCGATGGAAACACAATTCTGAGAATCCTACACTATCCCGCACTCGGGGACGATGTACCCGAGGGAGCCGTTCGCAGTGCTCAACACGAAGATATCAATTTCATCACATTGCTCGTGGGCGCCAGTGCTGCTGGACTTGAGGTCATGGATCATGACGGTGGCTGGATTGCTGTTGAAGGCAATCATGAGCATATCATTGTCGACTCGGGAGACATGCTGCAAAACCTGACCAATGGACTATTCAAAGCGGTCACACATCGTGTGATCAATCCACCCGATGCGACGAGTGATCGATATTCGATGCCAATGTTCACTCACCCACGTGACGAGGTTGACTTGACTCCACGTCCAGAATTTATCGCACGCACAGGCGGTGAAGCACTCTATCCCAGCATCACAGCAGGTGAATTCCTCAGGCAACGCCTCATTGAAATCGGACTGATCGATGATGACTGAGATTCAAGCATTTGTAAATGGCGTCGTTGACGGCAGCCTCAGCGATACTGAGGTTGAAGATTGGATGCGAAATGTGTTTGACAATGGGTTGTCAAAACAGGAAACAGTAGAATTGACTCATGCCATGCTTCATTCTGGTACCGTTTTAGAATGGCCTGCTGAATGGTCTAATCTGGTTGTGGATAAGCACAGTACTGGAGGTATTGGAGACAAAGTCAGTCTGGTGCTGGCACCGGCATTGGCTGCTTGTGGGCTGAAGTGCCCAATGGTTGCAGGTCGTGGATTGGCCCATACCGGTGGCACACTTGACAAATTGGAAGCATTGGAGGGTTACAATGTATCCTTAACACCTGAAAAGGCCTTTGAAATGGTCGGCGAAATTGGTTGTATGATCGGTGGTCAAACAGGTGAAATTGCACCCGCTGACAAACGAATGTATGCAATCCGAGATGTGACTGGACTCATCGCTTCAGTCCCCCTCATCACCGGTTCAATTCTTTCCAAGAAAGCCGCCGAAGGATTGTCGGCCTTGGTCATGGATATCAAAGTCGGTCGGGCGGCGTTCATGACCAATGTCGATGAAGCCCGAAAATTGGCTGAATCGATTGTATCCACGGGGACTGGCCTGGGTATCAAAACCAGTGTGACACTCACTGAAATGGACACACCTCTGGGCTTTGCAGCTGGTAATGCACTTGAGGTGCTGGAATCAATCGAAACCCTGCGAGGAGCTGGGCCTGCCGATTTAGAAGAATTAGTCTGTATCCAAGGCGGTGTCTTGCTCCATTCAACCGGCCTGTGTGAATCGGTCGATGAAGGCGCCTTCCGAATTCACGACTCGTTGATTGACGGTAGTGCGATTGCCATTTTTGAGAAGATGTGTGTCGCACAGGGTGTACACCCTTCTTCGTTTGAAAATGAACGGGAATTACTCTCTTCTCTTGGCCTGCTAGATTCAACACTCAACACCACCGAATTCCCTGTTTCTCGACCTGGTTGGATTGCTGATATTGATGCGATGGCACTTGGCACGGTTGTGCTTGAACTCGGTGGTGGCCGACTCAAACTGGGAGACAGTGTCGACGCGGGTGTAGGATTTGTTCTCGATGCACATGTTGGATCATTGATGATTGTTGATGAATCATGGATTACAATCTATCACCGTGGAATTCTATCGGAAAAGCATCGAACAATAATTGAGAATGCAATCACACTCAGCAATGAGCCGGTCGATGCACAAAGTCGAGTAATCGAAATTCTATGATACGAATCGAGCGCTTCTATGAAATAGAAGCGTAGCCCATCTATGTCTATGGCCGGTACAAGGAAGGGTGTTCTTTCATTGAGCATTATCGCCATCCTGATACTCGCTTCTCAAATTCCAATTGCCAGCAATCTTACTCCAGTACTGGAACCTTACCAAAGTTCAGGGACCACACCTCTTGCCATAAATGTCGTTGCAGATAGCGATGTGGGGGGTTCTGAGGTCGCGGTCGACATTGAATTTTCCAACCTTACCGCTTATGATTTGTACAATTACGAAATTTGGTTTACACGTGTCGACCACAACTTTTCACACCACACCATCACCGGGAATTTTACAGCATATAGTACCGGACACAACCTCTCAAAAAGTTGGAGCCCTGATCAAGATGGACCATATACGGTCCATTGCAATTTGTCGAAAGATGGGCACTTCCTGCTATCGAACAGTAATCGATTTGAATGGGGAGATGTGGCCAACAATAGTGAACTCCCCTATACCTTAATTTCATTTGAATACGAGGGTGATGGTGAATATGATGATGGCACCGAAGTGGTGGACGATTGGTATTATCTGGATTTATTTGAGAACGATTCACTCCAGGAAAATACCACCATTAATTTTGATTCAGGCGACACGGAAACTGGAGCCAGTTACCTGATGACGTTCGCTGTGTACAAGTTGGCTGCACCCGATGATATCAGGTTGCTAGGAATGAGTACCTCCATGTTTCATTCCAGTTATTCAATGGCAACCCTAAACCATTCAATCGAGGGAGGTTGGGTTGAAGGCGGTGATTATCAATTTACACTGGAACTGAAATTGGATTCTGACGGCATGTCGCCAGTTGTATATGATACACTCAATTTCACCATTGATACGCCACCGATTCCAATCATTCGGGGTTGTACAGATTTCAACGCTTCCAATTATGATTCAAATGCAAGCGAAGATGATGGGACTTGCGAATACGAGGATACGGATGGGGATGGGATTTACGATTACCTTGAAATCAAGGGCTGCACTGATTACAATGCCACCAATTATAATTCAAATGCAACTGATGATGATGGGTCTTGTGAATACAAAGATTCAGATCTAGATGGCGTTTTCGATCATCTTGAAATCAAAGGCTGCACAGATTTCAATGCCACCAATTATAATTCAAATGCAACTGATGATAATGGATCTTGTGAGTACAAAGATTCAGATCTAGATGGCGTTTTCGATCATCTAGAAGTCATTGGTTGCACTGATCGAGATGCACTAAACTGGAATGTTATTGCCACCGACGAGGGGGCCTGTGATTATCGTGTACTCGAACTAGAATTGAATGCCAACCAAACCACTGGATACGAGCCACTCGAAGTTTCCTTTACCGCAGAAATAACTGGAGGAAACGCACCCTACGAAATCCTGTGGAACTTTGGAGATGGTGAAACATCGAATCAAGGGGTTGTAAATCACATCTTTTCGGCAGGTGTGTACATGGTTGTATTGAAAGTGACTGATGACAATGAAGAGGTTGTCCAGCGCACCCTACCGATTATAGTGTCAGAAAATATTGTAACCGAAGAACTCAGTGGATATTTTACCCATTCAGGTCAACTTGAACCCATGACGGAAGGCATGTTTACGACATTGCAATTCACCGGTATTGCCAGTGGTGGTCAGAGCCCTTACACGTTCACTTGGCACTTTGGTGACGACACCATTGGAGAGGAGTCAACCGTCATTCATGAGTACGCTGAAATGGGGCAATATTCAGTTCAATTGACCATTGAAGATTCAGCTGGGAGAACTGTTCAAATTACTGATACAGTCAACATCACAAAATTTGACGAGGGGGTTTCAGGGGGTACTTCATCGACTGAAGAGGATGATGAGGGAGGTGACCTCAACTTCGAACTTTACGCATCAGGAGCGGGGGTGATTGGTTTGCTGTTGATCTTCGGCCTATTTGGTCGCAAACGCCGCGATAGTTTCCTCGACCAAGAGCGACGGAAAATGCAAGGTGAAAAATCCATTTGGGATGATTATTGAATGGACGACTTCAAGGGATGATGAGCCGATGGTTAAGTTCAATGAAAAGTTGTCAAAGATGAATAAGACGATCTTCCTGAAAGAATTGGGGATGATATTTATTTCTGGATTTGTGTTATTTGTTCTCATTGCTGGGCTTGGGTCTGCAAATATCGCTTTATTCTTCCTGCCGGTATTCTTTTCCGTTGGCCTCTACCAACGATGGAATGCACATAC
>JAQXFF010000091.1 GCA_029250425.1 Candidatus Thalassarchaeaceae archaeon
CCAGTTCTTGCGATAGTTGCTGACGCACATCATGTATGGCACGGTCGGGGGGGATTATCACGGTCACAAGTTCAGTACCCATGCCGCGCATATTGCTCAAATCATCCAACGCATTCCTTGCCTTGAGGCGACGCTGTTGCATCTCAAGTTCCTCGGACATTGCGCTTCCTCAACCTTGGCGGTGGCTCGGCCTTCATCAATCCTTCCGGCGGCGTAGCCGCCTTGAAGGGAAGGTGTCATGAATCGTCACCGATGCGAGTACCATCATGGCAGCCCCCCTCGTCCTCGCACTTGGCGGTAGTTTACTGCGCCCTGAAGAAGATGAAAGACATGCGTGGCTTTCATCTCTGGCAGACCTTCTGTCGTCTTGTGATACATCGATTGGGATTGTTGTTGGGGGTGGAGCTCCGGCTCGGGAAGCCATCGAACTTGCCAAACCGGTTCTCAACGATGTTACCGCCCTCGATGAAATTGGAATTGCTGCCACACGTTTGAATGCGGCAATTGTTGCCCAAATACTGCAAGGTGCGGATCTCGATGTTTGTGCAGGCATCCCCTCGGATGTTGTTTCTGCTGCGAGAGGGCTTGAAGCCCACAAAGTGGTCGTCATGGGAGGGACAAGGCCTGGACATACGACCGACAATGTTGCGATTCGCTTGGCAATTGAAGCAAAAGCGGCTAGATGCTTGATTGCCACCAATGTATCCCACGTCTATTCATCTGACCCTCGTGTCAACTCAGATGCCCGAATTATAGAATCTATGAACCTCTCTGAATTACAGGAAATAGTCGGACCTCCCATTCATGGGAAGGCTGGTGGTTCTGGTGTCATTGACCCAATTGGTGTACAAGCCGCAATCGACAATAATCTACCATTGGCCGTTCTTGATGGAAGAGATTTGGGCCGAGTTGCAGATGCATTGGCCGGTAAACCCTTCATTGGGACACGTATCGAGGTGGGGTGAAGCATATGGCAAACAAGCAGAAACTCGCCGATCAAATCCGGTCAAATGTTGAGGTTTCAAAGGCGGGGGAAAAAAAACGTAAAGGCGGAAAGACAGGTTTGCCTAAATCGGCCAGTTCTAATTCCTACGTTGCACCGCATCGCCATTGTGCCATCTGCCAAACCCCAATTGCACTCAGTCGTGACCCACCTGTATGTGGAGAAGTGAAATGCTCTGACGAATATGATAACCGTCAACGACAGAGGAAACGCTGGAATATCCTCCTATACATTGCTCCAGCAATCATGGTTGGTGCTTTGGTATTGCAATTGATGGCGTAGTGGTTAGGTGGTGAAACAATGACAATGATGGTCCGAATCATGTCCTTACTCCCATTTGCCACAGGCTCTCTATGTTTGATTTTGGTACTCGTATCCTTATTCGGATTCGCCTCTGGCACCATTGAAGATGAAATTCCTGCCCTGCCGTGTGTTGGCGTGCAAGAAGAGTGTGCAACAGGAATGTCAGAATCTGACCTCGATGTTCCTTCTGCATTCTTTTTGCTGGATGTACACCTTGAAATCACGATGGAATTGGACGATAAAGCATGGATTGGGATCGTTGATGCGAAATATGCTGATGAATGTCCACCCGGCGAGACCGGGTTGACCAATTGTACAGCATCACAATACCAATTTCTGGCCGGTGGCCCTGATCATGATGGTGCGATTGGACACGGCTTAGAGCCCGGAAGCGTTCGTTTTGTAACTGGAGGCGATGAAGGAGCCATTGAGTTGCAAGACAATGATGTTTCAACTGAATGGTCAGTTCACCTTGCAACCTGGGTAGAAGTCATTCTCGCACTTACTGGAATGGGGTTGTGTGCATCAGGTATGCACATGGCCTTCCCGATGGTTGCAAAGATGCGCAAGGACTGAGCCGGTGCGTGGCTTTCAAGAACCGAATGCAGGTGGGATGTATCATGAGCGGATTCTGCTGCGGTGGATGTGGAGCGAGCATAGACATTGGTGGATTGGAGCCAGCAGTTGCTGAACGCAAGGTCTACTGCGTTCGCTGCGGCCATGTGACATCTATTTGATTAGACTGAATCGTCGCGCACATGCCAGTTCTCAGGTAAAGAAAGTGGATCAGTTTCACGCAATTGACCAATCCTCTGAATAATCTCGAACCGTAACCTCTCGATTCCTGCTGATTCGGTTGCACTGATGACCAGGTGCCCGGTTGCTGGATTTCGAATTTCAGGGAGGGGACCATCTGGATTCTCATTCAATGCAGCCTCCATCTCACACACTGCTGCCCATTCAGCCGGATCGATTTCCTCAATGAGGTCACCCTTCCCATCAATGACAATTAGAGGTGTTTGTGGCAATAAACTCGCAACTTCGTTCAACAAGTTTGTTTGTATTTCCATACTGGTCCCGCCCGATTCGGAGGGATCCATCAAAAATAGACACAAATCGCCAACATGCTCCAATGCTGCAATCGCTTGCATCTCGATGTGGTTACGCTCTTCCATAGGACGATCCAAGAGTCCAGGCGTGTCGACGAGTTGATATTTCATTCGCCGATTGGTGAAATGTCCTACATGCAACTGTTTCGTGGTAAATGGATAAGCTGCAATCTCCGGTTTACCAGTCGACATCGATGCGATGAGGGCAGATTTACCGACATTGGGCGCACCTGCAACAACCAAGCAGGGCTCTGTTGAATCAATCATGGGCAATGCCCGAAGTGTATCACGTGCTTCTCGAAGAAAGTCTAGGTTTTTCTCAATTCGACCCATGATGCTGCAAATACGTCCGTAGGCTTCCCTTCGAGTTTCATGCATTGGTGGTAAATTGATCATTCTACGCAACTTTTTGGCGTTTTGCTGGGAGATTTCCACGCACTTCTGTGCTGCCCACTGACAAGCACCCAAACTTTGTCGATAATCATCACAACCAACCGCGGCTTCGACCATGGCTACATCAAATGAAGACATCTTATCGAGACTTGGCCAACGTCTGACCCATTCTCGAAGTGTTGCAGATAGTGAATCGCCAGCAGAACCAACCATTCGCGTCATTTGTTTCCGGGTTCGATATATTCGATCTCTGTCGACAACTGCATCGCCAGCCTTCTTCGCCTTACTGAACGCCTTGTCAAGGAGCTCTTCAACCGTCAATACGGTTGGAATATTGCGCCAAACGACCGAAGACACGTGTTCCCCTCACCCCTACGGCTGCGCCCATCCCTCTTCAAACAAGGGGCTTGGAGCAACCCATCGGTTCAAGAGCCAGCGCTGACTGGGCAGTCCGATTCCAATGCCAAATGATTCGCCAGACCTCCCAGAATGGGCACTCTCGATTTGGGAGACGCTCGGCAAGCCCGAAGTATGTGAAGACGTACTGACTGGACCTCTGCTTGACAGGCGAGCAGGAATGCGACGAGATGATTTGGTTGAGGTACTACTCGACGCTCGGTCGTTGGCAAAGGGTGCTGAAGAATGGATCAGAGGACGCTTGATTGGGACCAACAAAATGAGTGTCGAAGTCCTCGATACCGATGGAATTTACCGCTATATTGCGCGTGACGTGATTGTTGAAGTTCGCTTAATTGCACATA
>JAQXFF010000139.1 GCA_029250425.1 Candidatus Thalassarchaeaceae archaeon
CCCCAACAGTACACATCTCCATCTTTGCTAACCGCACAGGTATGGTCTTGGCCTGCATCGACATCAATGGCCTCGAAGTTAGAAGGCAAGTCGGTTGAGACAGCCCAAGCGGATTTGGTAGCGCTAGTACTAGAATCGCCAAGCTGGTACAAGTCATTCTTGCCCCAGCAGGATATAGAAGAATCTGAAAGAATGGCGCAGGCATGATCTTCGCCAACGGTAATCACACTGGATTCACCCACGCTGGGCAAATCGTTCTTGGAATCGTATCGGTCACAGATTCCATCTCCATCGAAGTCGGTTGGAACGCTGTTGACATCGAATCTGTCCGTTTGACAGCGAATTTCATCCATTCCAGACCAACCGTCTCCGTCACCATCAATGTTGATGCCCGTACCTGCATATCCAATCTTGTTGAAGACATACAAGTCGTCAGGTGCGCTGCTGAATTCAAGGTGCGAAGCAACCCAAATGCGACCCGATTCGTGAACTGCAGCCGATAGGTACCCTGAACCAAAATTGAAGATTTGATCTGAACTCCAGGAACCATCGATGAGGCGATAACTGACTGTGGTTGAACCGATTCCAGCAACCACGATTGGGGCTAGATCGGCATCAACAACCAAATCGAACACATCGGACCCTGAACTGGTCACGACTTGGTCAACCCAGTTTGATGCGGTCAAACATGTAGAATGGCAGACTGAATAAACTAGGCCAGGACTTCCTCTAGTTGGATCATCATGCAGAGTATGGATTGAACCATTCAAACCGACTGAAATTGCTGTGTGGTTAGAGGATGCGGTGTTGTAGTAGGTTTCAGAATAAGTTGAACCATCATACACACCATAGATTTGGCAGCCATTACAGCCGTTGACAAAAGCACCATCTATCGCGGCAAAGTGGATATTACCTGCTGAATCGACATCTGAATCCCACGAAGCGTAATTTGAGGCAAACGTATGAAGTGATGTACCATCGAACACAATCTCTGCTCGTTCGGCAGTCGTGCCAGACACTTGAGTGAGAGAAGGAACATTGGTGGAAGATGTCCAGCGACCGTTGGATTTGGTCGCGTAATAAATTGTGTTTGCATCATCAATTTGGACAATGTGTGGCACATCATTGGAATCAAAGGTGATGTCCACATCGATAATCGCGCCATTTGCATCGTGAGGGATCATTTCGACTGCCCATAGCCCATTCTCGTAGGTGGCCAAACGCAGGCTGTCATCGCTGGATTGGTCATCAATGTAAACGACTGAAGCACAACCATTGGAACGCAATTCGAGTGTGTTGAGGTCGCCAAGATCCAGAATGGCTTGCAAATCAACCTCTTCTGAATTGAAGGTGCCATGGATGGGCACGAACATGCGCGCACAATCTTCCGCCTCAAATGCAGTTGAAAGCCACAAGGCAACATCGTCGGTTGGCATATCTTGAGAATCATCGCCACGATATGCAGTGTCGCCATATCCCAGTCGGCCTTCTTGGCCTGAACCCCAGCACTTGATCTCGCCACCACTCTTTAGGGCGCAAGCAAATGCATCACCGACCTCGACTTGGTCGATGTTACCTGAACCGAGACTGATGGTGTTGAGATTGGTGCCCATTTCGTTGATGCCGTCACCACGGTGGTTGGTATCACCCAATCCGAGTTGGCCCTCAGTATTTCGACCCCAGCACTTGACAGCATTGCTGACAACTGCACACACGCTATTCACACCAGCATCGACAGACTGCGCGCTGGAACCAAGAGAGATTGCCGAAAGCCCACTTGGGTCATTGACATCGTTGGTGTTGCCCTGGCCGAGTTGACCGTAGTCGTTGTTTCCCCAGCAAATCAGATCGTTATTGTCAAGAATCGCACAGGTCACGTCTTCGCCTGCAGTAATTTGCGAAGCGGAACGTCCAGAGGGTAGGGAAACGGTGGATAGTGAACTGCCCATTTCTCCAGCACCATCACCAATCGTGTTGGTGTTTCCAATGCCGAGTTGGCCGTAGGCGTTGTCACCCCAGCAGACAATGCTTGCGTCATCCAATAGGGCACAGGTGTGGTCAGCGCCAAGGGCGAGTGCATCGACTGTTCGTCCAGAGGGCAGAGAGACGGTGGAGAAGTCATCACCGATTTCATCGGCATCATCACCGATGTGCGTTGTGTTACCCAATCCCAATTGTCCAGCATCATTTTCACCCCAGCAAATCAGATCGTTGTTGTCTAGAACGGCACAAGTGTGTGACCCGCCTGCTTCAATCATGTCGACACTGCGACCAGTGGGCAACGAAAAATAAGGGAGCATGTCACCCATCTCGATGTATCCATCACCAAATCCATCAGAATCAGCGAATCCAATCCCCAATAGGGTGATTTCACCCCAGCACTTGACCGCCCCAGAGGCGTTGACGGCGCAAGAATGTGTATCAGACAATGCGAGTTGATGAACCTCGAATTGTGAGCCCAATAGAGCGAATGGTAAGTCGTGACCCATCTCGTCAACTTCATCACCGAGGATGAGAGAGTTTCCAATCCCTAATTGGCCGCTTGAACCGTTGCCCCAGCACTTGACATCACGAGCACTGGCGAAAGCGCATGAGTGCTTTCCGCCCACTTCAAGTCCAATTGCAGTCCCAGTTGATTCGCTAGGATTGATTTTCTCAAGCAGTTCCTTGGGAGACTCATTGTTTGGCGTACCCAGAATGTAGGTAGTTTGGACCATCAAAATCATGAGGGCTGCTAGGAAGATCGCCTTTTGCCTCGTGTGTGCGCGCATGAGTCCGGCGAATTTGTCCAACCATATAGGGTATTTGTCGGGCGAATCGTTTAGAGGAGCCACCTTCCGAACGCAGGTAATTGGATGGAAATTATTAATTCAACATGAGGATTTAGAATTTAATTACCGCGCTGTTCCATTCTAACGCCCAGCTCAAGCGGTTATGCAAAGGTTGCACAGGGTGAGCAGAGGGTATGTGCAACCCCTAGCCTCTGGTTCAGGGGATTTGAACGGGTTTAAGTATGGACACTTGTGTGTCCGTACCATGCGGGGTACAGACGGAGCCGACATCAGCAGTGAAGATAGATATGCTCGGTGGCAGATGAACGATTCGCAATCTTGCGTAGGACAACACGCCTCAGTGAATAGATGTCGAGCGCGCTAACGTCCAATACAAACCAGAACTTGGGAATACCAATCAAAAGCATCGACTGTTTCCAGACCATTCCGGATTGTTTCTTCAATCGTACCAGCCATCTAAATCACTTCTTCTTTTCATGCAATTCTTTTGCCTGTAGAACCCATTTATCACGTCGTACTCGACCCCGGAAAAACTCAATTGCAATGTTGACTTGCTCTTCGATTTCAGGCGTCATTCTAGAAATTTGAAGGAATGTGTAAATTCCCAATGCGTTCAGTTTCTCTTCGATGAATGGCCCAACCCCTTTCATTTTCTTTAGATCGTCTTTATCCGAAGATTTCGCAACACCGAGTGTGTTGAAATCGATGAACTCAGCCTTGGCTGAGACGCGGGCAAGTTGTGCTTCCTTCTTGGAAAGTCCTTCCATCTTCTCCTCCATTTCGGCCATCTTAGCAGCCATCTGTTCCTCCATCTTGGCCAGTCGTTGTTCAGCATCACTCTGAGCCAATGCTGCTGCCTCTTTGCTAGCTTTACGCTCTGCACCCTCCTTCTCTTTTGCGGCCTTCTTTGCCTTCAATTCGGTTTCAGCCTTGGCTTTGGCTTCAGCCTCAATCTTGGCTTTAACCTCGGCTTCAGCACGGAGTTTTTCTTCGACTTCGGCACGCATCTTCTTCTCTTTCTTTGCCTCTGCGGCTACCTCTGCTAATGCTTCGGCCTTTGCATCTTCACGAATGCGATTTTTCTCCACCTTTCGGTCTTCTGCATATGCTTTTTGACGTGCCTTACGGTCACTGTAAGATTCCTTTGTTTTGACATTCCAAAGCAAATATACAGAGGAGGTCCCGACCTTGATGAGGCCCTCATAATCTGAGCCTCGGGTAGATTCGTACCCGCGACTATCGTCAAACTTGAGGCGGAAGCGGATGGAACTGTTTCCTTCATCATCTTCGCCCCTGACCTCGATTGATTCCATCCTGAATCGCCCATCATTGTCTTGATCATTGAGGTCATTGAATCGAATGATACTACCTGAATCGAGATTATCGATTATGATCGATTCCTTGCTTTCTACAGATGAACCGACATCACAATCCTCAGCGGGCTCAAGCATGAATGGATCTTCGCGAGTACCAACACCAAATATGAAATCGGGTTTCGAAGTCGTGTGCTCCGGTTCGGCATCTCGGTATTTATGAATGATTGACATCACAGATTTGTTATTTCCTCGTAAGAGGAGCAGAAGGAGGAGTAGAAGCAAAAGGAGGAAGATACAGCATGCTGCCCAACTTAGATATTGATCTATGCTTGAATCATTATCTTGTGGCAAATCATCTTCAGATTCACCTTCGACCTCAGGCTCATCATTGACATCACAGACTCCGTTGTCATTGACATCTTCAGGAACACTAGTTGCATTGAGTGGTTCAGTACCACAATCAATCTCAGCGGTGTCATTCCAGCCATCTGCATCGTCATCCATGTCCTCAGTAAGGTTGCCGAAGTATGGAGTGTACAGGATGTTGTCAGGGTCACCATCGCCATCAGTATCCGTATGTGCGCCTGAATCAAATGGATACACATCCTGCATATCGGGTGAACCATCGTTGTCATCGTCGTCATCCAATAGATCACAAGATTCGTCGAGGTCAGCATCGGCGGGAATACTGGTTGAATCTATTGGGTCTGTGCCACAAGCGTTCTCGAGTCCATCTACCCAACCGTCACCATCTGTATCAGACTCTAACGCATCACAGATTCCATTCCCATCAAAATCTGAAGGGATGTCATTCGAGTCTAATGGGTCGGAAATGCAGGTGGCTTCATCCCCATCAGAGAATCCGTCACCGTCATCATCCTCGTCGACTACATTGCAGAGTTCATCACCGTCAGTGTCGATTGGTGTGCTCGTACCATTCATGGCATCATTTGAGCAGAGGTCTTCCATCTCATCAGACCAGCCATCGTTGTCATCGTCTTCATCAAAGATGTCCGGCAAACCATCTAGGTCGTTATCGGTGAGAATCGAGATCATGATTGTATAAGTCGCGCTATGCTCTGAGTTGTTGGCCCAAACCGTGTAGACGAGCGGCTCTGAGAGTTCAGTAGGTGTTCCTGAAATGACACCCGTATCATTGGTAGAACGAGCGGCGCTCACGCCATTGAAGTTGAGGCCGAGTGGTAGTGCTGGGCTAATCTCCCAGGTGTCAATATCTCCGCCCGCTGTATACGGCCCGAAGTCTACAATGGTGACATTCAGTGATAACTCGAGTATTGCAGATGGGTAAACCATCAAAATCATCGAACCATCGTCAACATCCATCCCGTCACAAATACCATCGCCATCCGAATCGAATGGGCGGCTCGATAAATCACTCACGTTGGTCCCACAGTCTTCTTCGTAGTCATCATACCAACCATCACCGTCTGTATCGGGGTCAGTTTCGTCTGGATCCCCGTCTCCATCTAAATCAGGTAAGATGGTGATATTCAGTGTTGTTGAGGTATTGGCATCTGCTTCGAATCCTTGTATAGAAACAGTGTAGGATGTCAAACTGGTGAGCGTTGTCGGTGTTCCCCAAATGGTACCATTGGTGGCTCCAAACTCAAGGCCTGTAGGCAATGTTGGTGTAATCGACCAGGTAATCGGCGTAGCACCGAGAGATGAGGGATAGATTGTCAGAATTGGTTGGTTGATTGCCAAGCGCTGTTCATCATACGGATAGAACACGAACATACCAGTTCCATTGATTGTGATTGAGATGGTAGCATTGGTGCTACCACCTGTATTGTTCGCCCAAATCGTGTAGTTTGTAGCAGGCGTATTGGCAACGGGAACTCCAGATATTACACCACCCGGACCCAGCGTCAAACCGTAGGGAAGATTGGGTGAGACTTCCCAAGTTTCAACCGCTCCACCGGCATTGGTTGGAACCAGTGGATTGATTGGCGTATCCTTGGGGAATTCAAACACCGTATCCGCATACGAGATGACTGGAATTGGTTCCAGCACAGTGAGGATGAATACAGATCCTTCATTGCACAACCCCCAACTGTTGCAAGCCTTCAGCATGAACGACATCATCGACATGTTCGCTGTTGGTGTTCCTGAAAGGACACCCGTAACAGGGTGCAAGGACAGGCCCGCGGGTAGAGCTGGTTCAGACACGAAAGATGTGATATATTGTGGTGTAGTAATGGTCGGAGTGACCGATACAATCGCATTGCCACGCGTAATCTCTTGCGTCATGTTGTCATCCCAACTTACAGTTGGTGCCTCTGGTGCAATACCAAAGGTGATGTTGACCGAAAGGGTGCGAGTCACAGGAGTTGAGAGAGTCACATTGAGCATGTAAGTTGCATTCGCAGTCATCTGATTGGGTGTCCCGTACAGACGGCCATTGTTCGTATCAAAACTCAAGCCAGATGGTGGGCTTGGATACAAACTCCAAGATGCGAAGTCCGTACATGACACTGAGCCGTAACCATTGCATCCACCACCCAAGGCGGGCAAGTTGACAATCGAATTGTTTCCAATCTGAATGTGATTGGCAGCGTGATCAATGGTCCCAAACATCCGATACAATCGGTGGTAGTGGTTAGTTGATTGGCCACTAGTGTACGAATTCAGGAATGTTTCTCGGCCCCATGATGTGCTTTTCAAGTCACCAACGAAATAGGGTTGACCGAAGGAATCCGTACCCATGTCACTGACACTACCGTACATAGAACCGGAGGTGGAAGCGGTATAGTATGCCAAATCGCCATCTTCAGTGATACCAAATATCTTCCAATAGCCGGTTGATAGTTGTGTGTTCATGAGGATGTTCACGACACCGTCGCCATCTACAGTCGAATACATGCCTCCGCTGGTTGATGTGGACCCCCAACTTTCACCCATCAGTTGTGTCCAATGTTTGGAACCATTCGTACCCAATCGCATTGCAGCGACATAATACGGGTTCTCTGGGTTGAGCATTGTACCATCCATGTTGAGTGTGCATGAACTGGAACATTGAGAGTAAAATTGTGAGGTTGCAAACATCATGCTACCATCACTCAGTGTCTCCAATATCGAGCTATCTGAACCGTACATGTGGCTCGGCTGTGATACATTCTTCGTCCATTGCCAATTTCCTGACGCATCGATGTGCGTGATGTAGTGGTAGTAGTGACCCGATTGAGGTCCACTTGTTTGGAACCCGCCGAAATTCAAATTTGATTGTGCTCTCCCTGTAATCGTTGCCGAGCCATCCGGATGTGTTGCGATGCGGACATCATTTTGCGCCGTCCCACATGACCCCGATGGTGCGTGAGCCCCTTGGGCCCAAGCGACATTGCCATTTGCATCAATGCGGGCAACGAATGGTCTCAAATTTGAAATGCAACTAGTCCCCAAATCTAAATTCAAGCCACCGAATGTGAGATTGTTTCCAGATGTAGCGATGTGCGCCAAACCGGTGAGGGTCACATTTCCATTGGAATCTAATTCCATGGCATACGCAACCAATGATGGGCTCCCAGATGAATAGTTCCCAGATGAGTGGGAGGTCCAAAGCAGATTTCCATTCGGATCTAATTTCATCACCATTGAATCCTGATAATTGACTGTACTGAACGAAACATTGAGGGCAACATCCTTGATTTCAACATCACAGATTGAATTGTATGCAAGTCCATAGTAACTGACCAAGGCGTAGGTGTTGCCTTGTGAATCACTCACCAAATCTTCGACAGAACCCGTACAAAGTTTCACCGATACGACCCAGTCCCAAGCCCCATCCAATCCACGCTTGGCGACGAATATGTCGTTGTTGTCAACGTCATAGTGGTTTGAATGGTATGAACTGGGACCTGTCGAAAATTGGGTATTAGAATGGGCATTAATTGACGACGAATATCGGTTTGCATAGTACAAATTTCCAACTGCGTCAAATGCAACTTGGTTGTTCATGCCCGCAGTAGATAGAAATAGATATGGCAATTCCTCATATCCACTGAGCAAAGGAGATTCAGAAAGAATCTGAATGGTGATTGTTGCCGACCATGGATCGTTGCTTGAGGTGGTCGAAATCGTGTAAGTCAGCCCTGATAAGTTGGCTATTTGTGGCGTTCCTGAAATCTCTCCAGTCAATGTATTGAGAGTCAGTCCTGATGGTAAAGCAGGCGTAATAGATACCGAGTTCGGTACCAACCCCGTCATCCTTGGAAGCACACTTGAAGTGGAACTATTTTCAAAGCGAATAGGCATTTCTCCATAATCCAATGTGGCCTGGTCCAGTGCATCGCAAATGCCGTCGTTATCAGCATCACCTGGATACGTGTTGGCGTCAATATCTTGCATGAACCCGCCACGATAGTGTATCATCGAGGCTCCGTATCCACCATCCCATGCAGAATGGATGAACGGATCATCTCCTGCATCCAATGCGAGGGCTATGGATTGGTAGCCCAACACATTCGCAACGCTAGTTCGCACCACTTTGTGCACCCAGTTCCCACCTGATTGCTGTGTGTGATACAAGGTCCGATTACTATAATCGAGCCAAGCAAATTGTGGAACTCCTGTGCTGTTGAGAACCATATCTACGCCATAGTTCTGATTGGTGCGGCCATCCGTGAATCCTGTTGTCCATAAAGTTCCATTGCCATATCGGTAAACAACTTCAGTATTGTAGATGAATACAGCATGAACTGTTCCTGAAGAATCAACTTTCATCTCCGAGGCTGAAGGCTCCATGGTGTTGGTACTTCCAGACCAAATATAGGTTGGGCTCGAACTCCATGCTGTTCCGTTGTGAACCCAATAGTAGAGGCCACCTAGCGTGTTCGAATACGCCATGAAGTGGAGGTTATCATTGGCATCTATGTCGATTTGAGCATATTGTGTATATGCACCCGAGGGGTACTGTATTGAACCGCTGTTACCGTTCTGATCTTTCCACTGAATGGTTGAGTGATCATTCACATACACTGTACCATTGGAAGAGATAGCCATGTCCGACGCATAGCTTGTACCTCCAGAGAACGACATGAATTGAGTCGATGAACTGAACGATGTCACTATGGCAGGTGTCTTGTAAACTCGTGAATTGTGGGATGTGTAGGCGTATCCATCGTGATTTTCAAGTTCTCCAGAACTCCTATAACTGCTGGAACTTGATGAAATGATGGGCCAATTATTCTGATTATTGCCGAGGTTTGCGGGGTCGGTGTAAGACCAAAGTCGAGGGGTTTGCCAATAGTAATCATGGCCAAACATTCGTAGACCAGATTCATCAAATTCCAAGTCAATTGGACTTTGAGCATGAGGAACTGTATATTGGGGATTAGAAGAACTCCCTGTGTTAAATGAGGACCAAGAATTACGAGCTTCGCACAGACCCTCATCAGCATCACTCCAACCATCATTATCATCGTCAGGGTCGACAAAGTTGCACAACCCATCACTATCGGTATCGATTGGGACCGAGGTTGCAGAGAGGGGGTTGGTCTGACAAGCGGTCTCGTTTGCATCCCACCAATTGTCATTGTCGTCATCAATGTCTTCGATCAATGATGTCAAGCAGTTTGCCACCAAAGTATCAGGCATACCATCGCTGTCTGTATCTAAATCGGCACACATATCGAGTGGGAAATCATCAGCATCATCTGGATAACCATCGTTGTCATCATCAGTATCCCACAAATTGATGGTGCCATCTGTATCGGTGTCGCCATCTCTCAACCACAGGTTGGTATCGGGCAAGTTGTCACCCATTTCATTGGGCCCATCGCCACGCTGAATGGTGTCCCCGTGGCCCAATTGGCCGTAAGTGTTCGACCCCCAACAGCGTACTTGACCATCTTCTCGAATGGCACAGGCGGATGTGGACCCCAAGGCTGCGGATTCAACAAAATCTCCAACATCGGTGATTTGTAGATTGGTGCCCATTTCGTTGACCGCGTCAATTGTCTGAGTATTGCCAATTCCCAATTGACCATACCCATTGTAACCCCAACATCGAAGATTACCATCCTCCATCAAACCACATGTGAATGATAAATCAACCGATGAAGGGCTTTGATAGTTGTTTTCGTCTTGTTGGCTGGTATAGATTTCATTGACCATTAAATCACCAAGCAAAGCGTACGGTAAACCGTCACCAATTTCAGATACCTGGTCGCCTCTATTGTTTGCGTAACCATTGCCCAATTGACCATATGCACCATAACCCCAACACTTGACGTTGCCATCGTCCAAGATGGCACAAGAATACTGGCTGCCTGCAGAAATTTGGATGGTTGCGCGGTCAGTTCCGAGGTCGAGATATGGGAGGTTGACACCCATGTCATTCGCCGAATCGCCCCACACAATTGTGGATGAAGTACCCGTGAGCAAGGTTCCATAACTCGAATATTGGTATCCCCAGCACTTGGAGAGTCCGTTTTCAAGAACTGCACATGTGTGTGCATAACCAGCAGAAATATCGGTGGCTCGCAAATTTTCACCGAAATCAACGGCTACAAGGTTGGTACCCATGTGATTACTGGAACTACCAAGGTAATTGGTCGAAGTACCCGCGCCCAATCGGCCAGAATTGTAATTCAATCCCCAGCACTTGACTCCCCCTGTGTCCATCAGTGCACAGGTGTGGTCACCTCCAGCGGTGAGTTTGATGGCAACCCCATTCAAATCAGTGAATGCAAGATAATCTCCCATTTGATATTGGTAATTTCCTTGATTGGTTGAGTTGCCTTGGCCCAATTGGCCATACCCATTGAAACCCCAGCACTTGACACTGCCATTGCTAATCAGTGCGCATGAGTGCCGCGAACCAGTGACCACTTGGATGGCTGTAAGGTTGGTTCCAAGATTGGTGAAGGCCAATGATTCACCCATTTGATCGGGCTGACTGCCTTGACTGGTTGTGTTGCCTTGGCCCAATTGACCGTGGTTGTTGTAACCCCAACATTTGACAAGCCCTTGAACTGAGACTGCACAGAAGTGCATGTACCCTGCCGTGATTTGGGCGGGTCGGAAGAATGGGATTTCAAGATCATTGGATGAGGCTTGAGGCGTGATTTCACTACCCGAACCAGAGCCGGTTGCAACCGGTGATTCTGGACTGTAATCATCGCCATAGGATGCATCGTTCCCTAGAACACCTTGTGAACCATCACCCCAGCAATAGACACGAGTGGTGGTTGAATTTTCAAACAAGCCACAGGTGCTTGAGCCACTCTCACTGGTTTCAATTTCGATTGGAGTCCATCCATTCAGAACTTGGACGTTCAACGGGTTTGCTGAGGACGTTGGGAACCCACTACCAATACCCAATTGTCCATTGTTATTGTCACCCCAGCAGTATGCCGTATCTGCGGCAATGCCACAGCCGTGTCCAGTTCCCACACTGATCGATGTGTGTGAATCATTTGTGGAACCCATGTCGACTCGGGTACCATTCACAGATGCACTGCTGTTGCCTAGAAGGCTACCACCCCAGCATGCGGTTTCGATGAGTTCTGAGTTGAGTGCACAAGTGACGTCATCACCTGCACTCATTCCACTGAATGCCAAGTTCGAAGCGCTCGCGTATTGACTTCCAGCACCTGCAAGGTCAACCTGTACTGGAGAACTACTGTTGACGGTTGTCGTCATACTACTGCCCAGCGTCATGCTTGAAGTTCCACCATTGTAACCCCAACAGTAGATGGTATCGGCAATATTTCGTGCACAGGTATGTCGTGTACCAGTTGCAACCTCTTCAATAAATCCAACTCCGCTGGGAAGACTTAGCAAAAGTGGAGTCGAGGATTGGCCACCGGATTGCCTGACAAATCCAGTATCAATGCTGATGTTGTCGACCCAAGTAGTATCAGCGGCGGTATTCGTCGAACTGTCTTTCCCGTAACCCCAAGTAAACGTGTGAGTTCCCGCTGAAAATGAGGTGTTGTAATTCTGCCATGTAGGATTGTTACCAGACCAACGAGCGGTGTATGATGCGCGTGAACAACTTGGATTGTCAATGCAGAAGTAGAGGAAATCGGCATTTTGTTGACTGATAGTTTGATAATCAAAACTGATATTTCCTGCACCTGTCAACAAGGTGATGGAGAATTTCGTGTCCGAGTTACCAACGTGATTGTTGCTCTTGTATGAATAATTTCCAGCACTGCTAATGGATGAATCCCTTAACCAGGCGGGTGTTCCTGAGGTGACCCATTCGCTGCTGACTGTGGATTCCCAACTTTCCTCAAAGACCGCACTGGGATTTAGTACCATGCTCTCTCCAGTCTGTGAATCAGCACCACTGCCCCAACAGTAGACATCGCCATTTTGTGTGGTTACACAGGTGTGGCTTGAACCAGCCGAGACTGAAAGGGCACGAACCCCAGAGGGGAGTTGTGCAGCAGAAGGCAAAGAACTGCTTACTGAAGT
>JAQXFF010000173.1 GCA_029250425.1 Candidatus Thalassarchaeaceae archaeon
AAATCTGTTGACACGCGATGAATCAGGCAGGTATCACCAGTGAATATCCATTCTTCAGATTCCAATGTCATCTCAAGTTGAGGAGGAGTCAAACTGGCCACCAATTCATACATCCCTAGATCTTCTTCATACGTCAGCAAACCAGATTCCAAGTCCCAAACACGCAATGTGATTTGGAATTCTCCATCCGACCACGCCTTTACTGTGGAGTTCACGAGGAAAGAATCCCCGTAATCGATTGTTGTGTTGTTCCAGAACGATATGGCCATGTCACCGTTATCAGCAATGACTTCGACACCGACTGCCGCCATTGGTGCATCGGTTCCGATTGAAGCGATGACACGGACTAAATCGAGGTCGCCATCATAATTTTCGTCAATCGTGAAAGCACCAGTTCCAGCCACAACAATGTGACTCTCATCTTGTGCACTGGCAACTGTCGCCAACATCGGAACCATCATTGCAACCATGAACAAAGTTAGAATTTGATTACGCATCAGAATTCACCTCCATCCTCAATCAATGAATCTTCAAATTGTCCGACATCTTCCAACTCTTTGTTTGACATTCGAACAGTGAAGAATGTAATCAAGAATACGAAGAGTGGCCACACGAATGTAAGCAGACTTGAGGTTGGATTCGAACCCATCAAAGCGAGTTGACTACGAACTGCACCATAGGAATCAGAATAACCATCACCGTTGCCATCTGCACATCCTTGTGAATCAATTGTCGAAGTGCCTGCAATTTGTGGGCAATCATCACGAAGGCTGCCAATGGGGTTGTCGCCAAAGCCATCGCCATCAGAATCGGACCATTGGACTCGATTCTTCGGGAATGCGTCGGCTTGACCCTTGGGGGAAGCTTGCCAACCATCATCAGCATCGGAGTAGCCATCGCCATCGGTGTCGGGGCATCCCAATCGATCGATGACTGAGACTCCTGCACTCATCAGTGCGTTGGGGCATTGATCGGCTTGGTGTCCTTCTGGATTGTCACCAAAGCCATCTCGGTCAGCATCTAGCCATTGAGTGGCATCGTGTGCAAATCGGTCGCCCTGATCAGACCAGCCATCGCCATCTGTATCGGTACAACCGAATCGATCACTTCGACTGGTCCCTGGTGTATCTCGACAACGATCGCCTTCCAAACCAGTCTGCTCATCACCAAAACCATCGCCATCTGCATCCTCCCACTGAGTTGGTTCATCTGGGAATGCATCCGCTGCACCCGCAGGATGTGGCAGCCATCCCAACTCGATGTTGGGGTCACTGGAACCATCGCCGTCACCGTCTGGACAACCCCATCGATCACGTGAACTGGTCCCTGGCGTTGTGACACAAGCGTCAGGCCGCCAAACATTTTCACCTTGATTGTCACCATAGCCATCGCCATCAACATCGTGCCATTGTGTTGAACATAACTCACCGCATATTGCATTCAAACCACCAGGGAATGCATCTGCAAATCCTTCTGGATGAGCTGGCCAATTGAGATCTGGATTGGAGTACCCATCACCATCTGAATCGGGGCACCCATAGCGGTCGTGCTGTGATGAACCTGGTCGACTTTGACAAGCATCGGCCTGATTGCCGCTCGCATTGTCACCATACCCATCACGATCATAATCGGCCCATTGAGTCGCATCATCAGTGAAATTATCGGCTTGCCAATCGCCATCTGCATGATTGTCACCATAGCCATCACCATCGGTATCCCACCATTGAGTTGGATTGTCAGGGAAAGAATCTGCATTGTTCCCAGATGCATTATCACCAAAACCATCACGGTCTCGATCTGCATGTTGTGTTGGATCACCAATGAATGCGTCAGCATCATCAAATTGCCACGTCCAATTGCCGCTGGGATCAGACCAGCCGTCACCATCCGTATCTGGACAGCCAAGGCGATCTTGTGATGAAAATCCTGTGTCGAGCGGGCAGAAATCAGGCATGGTTGCATTCACAACATATTGCCCAACTCCCATTTCTTCGTGAGAATCATTCCATTCACCATCAGCCCAATTGTCACCGTAGCCATCTACATCGTAATCAGACCATTGGGTGGCATCTTCCCAGAAAGCATCGCCACCGTCAGCAGTCGTCCATACAGGGCCCCATTCACCCCATTGGTCCGGATCGGACCAACCATCATTGTCACGGTCAGGACAACCATATCGGTCCTCAAAGGAATCGCCCCACTCAGTCGAGCATTGATCCCCATCTACGCCATTTGGATTGTCTCCGTAGCCATCATAATCTAAATCAGCATGCTGGCTTGGTTCATCGGGGAACAAATCGCCTGAATCGGACCAACCGTCCCCATCATTATCCGGACATCCAAACTTGTCCTCTGTAGAAGTACCATGAGTTTCATCACAATCATCGTCGCGATCAGGGAATCCATCAGAATCTGTATCCCTGTCATATTCATCAAGAGTGAACGTAATTGTATATTCAATTTCATCATTGCAATTTGTATCATCGCCAGAAATCTCAACAAAGAAACTGTCCGTACTACTCGTTGGAGTTTGAAGATTCACCGTTGTCGGTCCATCGTTGTCAAATCCTGAATGGCTGAGCTCATTTCCAGCAGAGTCTTTGAGGCGAACATCCCCTTCCCAACCGTCTGTAAATGCACCGAAAAGTGTGCAAATACCTGTGTCTGGATTGCTCATTTGACCCGAAACAGTAACTTCGACGACATCACCATTGACAGCGTCAACCTTCCAGAAATCTCGTGTATCGCCACCATGAGAGCAACCATCACCATTGCAAACCCATTCTGTATAGGATGTGCCGGGCACAGCAACATTGGCTGAAGCCATGTCATCATCGGCTGTAACAAAAGGGGCGCATGAAAGCACCATGCTGATGATGAGGGTCAGGGCGAGGACGCGCTTCGGAAGCGAATCTTGGGTGTTCATCGGGTGCCGGAGGCACCCGCGCACGTAAGGCTGTTGCGCCGATGCAAAATCCTTCGACATTGGAAGAGATTGTGATTAGACCTGCGTATTTTCGTCAGGTCCCCACTCAGAACGAGTGCGATTGATTCCAAATCTCTTCGCAAACAAGAAACGGAAATTAAGCCAGCCATCGCCCCATGTATTGATCTCCGCGTCACCGACACGAATGCGGTACGGCACACTGATCTCAACTGCTTTCTTACGGCCAAAGCAACGCCGAGCATTGATCTTCATCTCTTCTGAAAGGGGCATGCCGTCATGGGTTGGCCGCATCTTCTTATTCTCCATGATATCCTTCCAGAATACCCACATGCCACTCTGTGAATCATGGATGCCGTACCAGTATAGCATACGAGCTGTGGCGGAAAGGCCCCAATTGCCAAATCCATGTAACCCCGACATGGCGCCATCTTCAGCACGACGTAGGCGATCACAGGTGATGAATTTGAGATCATCTTCAACAAGTTTACGAACCAAACCTGGAACTTCTTCACCGGGGTATGTGCAATCCGCATCAAGGGTGACAATGATCTCACCGGGTGCTAGAGCAAAACCAGTACGATATGCGCGCCCGTATCCCTTTCTAGGTTCCATTACAACCCATGCACCTTCTTCAGCCGCCAATTCACGTGTGCGGTCAGATGAATTCCCATCAACAATGAGAAAATCGAGTTTTTTGCACCAACCATCATTCGGAATTGAACGAATAGTATCAACAATTGCTGCTTCTTCGTTTCGCGTTGGAATTACAATCGTAACGTGAACAGGTAGTGTATCTGTCATGACATCCCCATGTCTCGGAGTCAGATTACCGATTTGAATGCAACCGTTGCCGACTTAAACCGGATTCATTGAAAAATGGGGGCCTTACAGGCCCCATTGGAGGGTGTGGCCTGCATATCGCGATGTTATCTGGAGAATACCCGCCCAGATGGGGTGGAATGGGCTCAACAGTGTTCCATCTCGCAGGGGCACTGGTCAAGCAAGGGCACCGTGTCACAGTGATTACTCGGCGTGACAAAAGTGTTGAAAGAAATCCAAAGAAAATACCTCAACAAAAGGGTGTTTCTGTTCTCTCGGTAAAATGGGCTCCTTTGCCCATGGCATTTACAGTATCTTACGGGAAATGGGCGCTACGGGAACTCTTACGTATTCATCGCAAAGATCCATTTGATGCAGTACATGTTCACGCCCCGATGATTTCATGGAAAGAAAAGCAATATCGAGATGTACGGGAAAAAGTGGGTCCTGTCATCACAAGTTTACACGGTTCTTGGTTGGGGGAACGCGATGGAATGACTCGCGCAGCGAAGCATGGTGAATCAGCTGTGTGGAAAAACCCGAATGATCTAGCCATCTTATTGACAGCCAAGCACTATGCAAAATATGAGCGAGCCGCAGTTCGGGCATCGACTCTCTGCGTAGCCAACTCCGAAGCCACTAAGGCCGATTTCCAATCAAGATATGACCCCCCTGAAAACTGGCGGTGCGAAGTGGTGCGATGGGGTGTGGATACGAACATGTTTGTGCCCCTAGATTGTGACCACGAGGACACAATGCTTGCTCACGAAGAAATGAGGAAACGATATGGTGAACCAGATGAAATTGCACTGAATGGTTCCGCCAATACTGAGACGCCTCTGATTTTGGCAGTAGGTCGTTTGGTCGCACGCAAGGGGTATAGAACTCTACTCAAGGCCATGCCGGGTGTGCTTGAAGTCTATCCTGGTGCTCAACTGGTAATCGTAGGGCGCGGTCACATGAAGCGTACTTTGGAACGACAAGCCAAACGATTGGGTGTGGCTGAAGCTGTCACCATTGAACCCAGTTTACCATTTGAACAATTGGCACAATTATTTCGGAGTGCTGATTTGGTCGCATATCCATCGTATTACGAAGGTCAAGGTTTGATTCCACTTGAAGCAATGGCCAGTGGAACACCTGTCGTTACTGTAAACGATGGACCTCTACCCGAAATGGTTGACGAAACTGTTGGAGGGTTATTTGACATCAACCACCCAGAAACATTGGCGGCTGCGATCAATAAACTTCTCGAGAACCCCGAGCAGAGGGAAGTGATGGCTGCCAACGGAAGACGGCGTGTTCTCGATGAATACACCTACGCATTGAATGCAGAACGATATGCTGAATATTATGCATTGAAGGACTAGACTTCGTCAAAATCACTCATTGCAGGAGGAGCTTCTGCCGTCATGTCTGGAAGTTTTGGTGCTGTTTCTTCATCACCCAAATCGAATCCTTGTCCAGTACCTAATCCCCCACCCCATGATTCAATCAACTCGAGATCGGCAGCCAATTGTCGCTTACTTCGAAGAACAAAGAGCCCGCCAATCAGGGCAAGGATAAGGATGACAGCAGCCAAAGTCACTACACCCGTCGAACCCAGTAATCCAAACACACCGGATATTCCAGTCGCTTCATGGATTTCCAGTTGATCTTTGACAACGTTGGACGACATGTCGCCATCCAAGGCCCAAACTTCTACGCTTGCCCATTTCTCGGCACTAGGTTTGGTCGTCATGGTGGCTGTGTAGATTCCGTCGCCTGCAACGGCATCATTGCCTGCACCATCATCATACATTGAGAAATCATCACTATTGGAACCAAACGAAACACGGCCCTGAACACTACCTTCCATTTGTGTTGTCCCATCTGCATCTTGCAAGAAAATACTGACAACGAAAGTGTTCTTGACATCGGCTTCAAATTTATCGAGATTGATCTCAAGTTGCGATAATACTGGATTGGATGCGCCAATTGTGATATTCACCCAAGCCATATCCATCACACCTCGTGAATCGCGTACGGTGAGTGTGAAAGTGGATTGGCCCGGTTGGAACCAAGATGTGAAATTAACGTCATTTGCCACTTCAATAGAACCGCTAGATGTCACTTGATGCCAGATGTACTGAATGATATCGTCGTCAGCATCCCAAGACTGTGAACCATCGAAAACAATTGGATCTCCGGGTGTGATGTACATCCCTTCATCAAGTGACGAGATGATTGCATGTGGTGCGGTTGGATTGACATGGAGAATTTGATTGTGAATCCGGGTCATCCCGGTTGAATCCGTCAAATTGAATGTAAGATTGTGTACCCCTGATGGTAATTCGTCATTGTACCAATATTCGTTGGTCCCATTTTCAATAATCAGCCCTTCCAATAAATCGCTGGAGATGTTCACCCAGAAATCATCGCCATCGGCATCAAATGAGCTTCTGAAATCAAACAAAACGGGAGCGTCACTCTGCACCTCAACACCCGGGACTGGACTGGTTAACACCAGAACTGGAGCACTCTCTACGACATCAACTTCGATACTGGATACCGATGGTGGATTCACTCCATCATCCACGGTGAAGGTAATGGTTTGTTGCCCAGTAGGTAGACGCGCTGAGAGTTCCCAATCAGTCCCCAATGCACCGTTGATGAGACTTGAATCCCAACGCACGGCCACATTGTCAGAGTTGACAACAGGGCCATCTTCACAGATGTGGGATACAACCCAATTATCACTGAAATCTACACAAGATAAATCCCAATCTCCACTGCCTTCTGATTCAAAGTTGTGAAGTACACTTGAATCCGTTGAGAAATCGTTGTGACTAGAAATCATTGCAGTAGAAGGAGTGTTCTCAACAATCACAGTTTGAGTCAATGTCGACCAGACATCAAGATGCTCGACGCGGTCATCACTCAATGACAGGGTGATCTCATGTGTTCCAGCCGGAAGGCGACCCGTCCAAACACCGTCCCCATCATCGTACATGACGCCCAATAAATTACTAGACCAGCGGTAAATGATGGGGTCTCCTTCTGGATCGTTTGATCCAAATGAATCGAGTTGGATTGTGTATGCAGAGGTGTTGCCCAATCGGGTAATTGTGAATTCCGGATGTGGCAATTCATTGACCAGTTCAATCTGATAGATGAGGTCGACCGGCGTGTTTACACCATCGGACACGGTAATTGTATAGGTGAAGGATGTCATCGATTCAGCAGCATCGAGGAAGGTTGCATTCCATTCCATTGCACAGGGTTCAATGGCTCCATCACCTGAACGATAGGATACATCAATTCCACATAGAATTGAATCACCTTCCGGGTCTGTTGTACCGGACATGTTGATGTGAAGTGAGGCTGTACGGAAGAGGCGGAGTGCACCATCCATATCGACACCAGGGTCTGTGATGATATCGATGACTGGTGGTAGGTTTCGCAACTCAATCTCTCGGCTCTCATTGGCACAGTTGCCTTGGCCATCACAAGCCTCGACTGTAATCATATGAAGCCCGTCTGACAACACCAAGCCATTACCGTCGTTGACGGAGAATAAATCAAGAGTGCTAAATTGACCATCGAGGTTGCTAGTCCAACTGAATGTTATCGGATCATCATCCAGATCCCAAGTTTCTGATGCATTGAACGCTACAACAGCACCACTTCCAAAGACGTCCTCGTCAAGTGGCGTATCCCAAATGATGAGGGGTGCTTGGTTGGTCAATAGAATCTCACAAATGACCACTGGTGAAGTGAAATTGGGTACACGATTGACAGAAATCGGTTCAGAGTTACTTGAATCCGCACGCTGGCCTTCGTATTCACAGCCAATCCAATATTCAGTCCAAGCTCCAGCACCCATCCAATCGGTTTGTTGTGCAGAGAATGGCCCAAGAATGGTGTGCCCGCTGTAGGGCATTGTATGTGTCTGACTAGATTCGACCTGGTCAAATGAGAGGTTGACTACAGCGTTGGGTAATCCATGGCTGTTCTGATTTGTAGCCCAAACGTGCATGGTCCACATCTCATCTACCAGACTACCGACTCCAACGTTTAGTGAACCAAGATCTGCTGAATCAATCCATCTGAGAGTGCTAGGTTGACCCGTCATATCGAAAGTTACAGACGAACCTTGAATCGAATGAGACATATTGACTGTTGAATCACGGAGGTTGATTTGGCCCGTGCATCCTGAGACGTCGACCCCGTCTGCAACCACGAGGTGCAAATCTGTCAATTCAAGGCAATTGGCACCGGACAGAATCACATCGGAAAGTGAACTCGTAAGGGCATCGTCACTGCCATCCCAAGCAAGTCCACTATGTGTTCCATTGAGGCGGACACCAGAGATTCGAGCTTCAGTATCGGTCAATTGCACAATGGGTCCTGTGCGATTGGCTTGAACCTCCAAGCCGTGTATGTCAACCCATCCAGCAAAAGTGAGACCACCATTGTCAATTTCGACCGCGAGGCCACTATTGCCAGGGTCGGTGATTACAAGATCGTGTAATTGCAAATCGATGCTCTTCTCGATGCGTATACCGCCCCAAGCATCATTGGAGGATGAACAACGTGTGCAAGAGACGTCCTTGGTTCCAGAGGTTGCGTCATTGGATTTCTCAAAAATGAGGCCGACGCCCTGCTCGGGTATTTGTGCCAGATTACCGTTATTGGAACTGGCCAAGTCATACAATTCGACATTGCTTGAATCATAAACTCGTAGACCATTCAGACCATTGTCTGAGACAGTAATTCCAGTGACATCTGGGTGGGATTCATCAACATAGAGTCCGTGACCTGAATTATTGGTGGATGACCAAGTATACCCTTGTAAACTAGCCTTGGAAAGGTGGAAACCGTCTCCAGGGCTACCTGTGACACTGATGTTACGGAACTGACTAGCCCAATTTGCACTTCTCAGGAAGAAGCCTGCACGGTCATTATTGCTAAGCGCGACCGGATTTCCACTGTTCACGACCGTTAGATTATCAACGATGGTTGCGGAATCAATCATGTATCCCTTGAAGCCATTGCAATTGTTGTTCAATGCACGAGAATTTCGAATGTCAACGCCACTGGTATTGACACCAATCGCCTGAAAACACAACCCAGGGGTCTTGGCTCCTGCACTACCTGAATCCCGCACTTCTAAATTATCAAAAATAGCATTCAGTGGAGAATTGTAGTTTGAATGATTGTACTGTTCAACGTAGACTCCACGATACATGCTGTTGGTCACAGTGGTATCCCAAAATGTCGGCCGTGTACTCACAGTTTCGCTGATGTGCTGAACCCAAATTCCATTATCAGACCGATCAACGCTCACATTGTCAAACAGCACCACGCTATCTTCAACCCAAATGCCTGCAGACAACCAGCCGCCGGTTCCAACTGCAGAAATATTGCTGATGGACAGGTCGCGCAAGAAGCCGGAGGAGTCTCCCCACATGTTGACGCCCCGGGTGGTCAGATTGTCAAAAGTCGCACCAAGAACCAATGGGTTACTACTCGCACCAATGGACAACCCGATTCCGTATCTATTGTTGATTGAAGCCGATGATACATCTTGCCCACCGTCCTGAATGGTGAGGCGTTGAATGGTGGGGTCTGCATTGTCAAAGAGATCAATGCCAACATAATCTGGATTCTCAATATAGACATCATTGAGGGTCGGATTGCTATTGTAGACCGTTATACCCCATTCAGCATGTTCGATGGTAAGGAAATTGATGACGCTGCCTCGGCCTCGACTGGTTGCATTGAATTGGATGCCTTCGTGAGCAATGGCATCACCTGAACGAGTAATCGTAGCTGGGCTCGATGAGGTTCCTGCCACATCGAGTTCACCTTCGACATAGAGGCGGATCCCTTCATCAAACTGAATGGTTGCGCCAGCATCGATAACGAGGGTATCTCCAGCAGCAACTGTGTAATCGCTGGTCAATGTCATCACTCCTGACCATGTTGTCGTTGCTCGTCCTTCAGTTTGCGATACTTCTGGGGCCTCTAGCGCGGATGGGGCCAATGGCACCCAACTCGCGAGCAATAGGACGGAAATTAGGAGCATGACGCCCTTTCCACGTGCCACCATGGTATCGTGGGGTCCCACATCCCATTGAATGCTTTCGGCCCCCGGTGTGCCCTCCATAGGAGGGCGAAACTGAATTTTTTACAGCGCTTTGTGTAATTTAGCAGTCAATGAACGGGCTGCGCGGGGACATTCAGCACGACGAAATCGAAGAATCGCTTCTCGCCAATATGCAAGTCGGTGGTTGGATTCCAAAACCCCTCGCCAATACCACAGAAGTGCATCCAATCTACGGCCCGCAGCCAGATCTAATGGCAAGGGTATGGCTCGTAAATTTTCCAACGTGGTTGCTGCACCAGGGGGATTGGAACGAGCTTGTGCTTGGACAAGTGCCAATCCGAATGATACATGCGGGAGGGATTCAGGAGTTCGTCCAACAAGGCGACGCATCGCACCTTCTGCCTCCAATCGCTTGGGACTTTCAGGGTCAGAGAGAAGTAAATTTTCGAGATGGGTCAATCTCTCAATAAGGGGGTCTTCACCATCCGCTAGTTCAGTCAAATCATTGCGAACGGATACGGCAGCATCTCCATCTCCACGAAGCATGGCGATTCGATGGCGCAAAATGGCAAGAAGGACGATGGCTGAGCGCTTTTGAGAATCTTCTAAATTTCCAATATTGACATTGGAAAGGCCCTTCTCAACCGCGTCTAAGTCACCCGTTTCATCTGGCAATCGATCATCAATGAGTGCCGCAAGACGTGATAGGTGCATGCGGGCCGATTCGGACTTAGAGGCTGAGGATTGTGCTTTCTTTTCAGCCTCTTCAGCTGCAGAGATTTCACCTTGCGATCTGTGAAGACGTGCGAGCAGAGCATGGTCTGGAGTTGGGAGTGCATCGAGATAATCTGCAGCCATCTGGGATTCCCCTCGGTCAAGGGCGAGTTTCGCGGCCATGCGTCGCAATGCATGCGCGTTTGGTAACGCGTGTAGAACGTCGTCTAGGAGGGCGGCGGCGGTGGCACTCTCAGACAGGATTTGTTCAGAGTTTTCGGCAATGAAATCAGTGGTATCCTCACCAGCCAACGTTCGATGATATGCTTCAAACCAACGTGCTTCACCATCTTCAATTTCAGACCAGCGTTCTGCTGCTTGGCCATGGATTTCTTCAGGTGCTTCCCAAACCACTCTGCGGACGTTGCGAATTAGATGTTGAACTTCGACTCGGCCATTTGGCCAGCGCAGCAGGCCAGCATCATCCAAGGGATCATAGATGTTACAAAGGCTTCATCATCGTCACTTTCTTGCCCACGTAAGTTAAAATTACAATGGCATAAAGAAAAATTGAGGTCTAATTGACTGCATAAATGAGCTAGTACAACACTGTCTATTCCTCCAGAAATAGCAATAAGAAGTTTGCTGTCCTCTAAAAAAGGAAAGTTTTGAT
>JAQXFF010000175.1 GCA_029250425.1 Candidatus Thalassarchaeaceae archaeon
CTCAAAACTCTCCTGTAATGACCACTTGGAACATGTCACTTTCCGGTGAAGAAATATTCACCGGGGCTACATTTGGTGCCGCACCTGGCATGAATTCCAGTGGACAGGATTCGTTAATCCTCAGTACATCTGAGGGGCACATCACTGGATGGGAAATCAGTGATGATGGTGTTGTCGAAGAAGGGATTTCAATGGACCTTTCCGAGGGTATTCGGGGTGTGTTACTCGCCGATTGTTGTTCGGGTGGTAGCAATGATCTTTGGGTTATTGAAGGGGACAGTGTTCGTATATTCATGGGTGGTAATTTGGTCGAAATGCCCCGCAGCCTTGAGATTGGAGGATCTGATTCACGAATCCCAATGGCCTTACACAATGTGGAAAACAATGAAACTGAATTTGATGATGGTATTCTATTGATCGAACAGGATGGGGCTTGGTCCTCTATGCGCTATACCGCACACTCCTACGATTATACCTCAACGACCATTGTCTCTCTCGTACTCGCAATTACACTGTTGATCGTATTGATTGTTCAACCTCAATGGTATGTCATCAATACAGTTGGAATTCTTGTTGGAGCAGGTACCATAACGATGCTTGGTGTGTCGTTTGTTCCATGGATTATCATTCTCTTCATGGTTCTTGCAGCAGCATATGATGCCTGGGCTGTGTACAAAAGCAAGCATATGCTTGAATTGGCAGATACGATGGTCAACTTGGAATTACCCGTCATGTTAGTGGCCCCACAAAAGCCAACACATGGGCGAGTGCGTAGCCAAATGGTTCAACCTGAAGAGGGGGCTGCTCCACCCAAGAGAAACTTGGACGAAACCATGCTAATGGGACTCGGCGATGTGATTTTCCCTGGTTTACTCTGTATCTCAGCGATGACATGGCTGCCAGATGTTTCTGGCCCAATGGACATTTCTGCACCCATATGGGTTGCGGTTGGGACGATGATTGGTAGTTTAGTTGGATATTGTGTATTGATGACTTACGTTGCACGTGGTCGACCTCAAGCAGGCCTTCCTTTGCTCAACGGTGGCGCCATTCTTGGATACTTTATCTCAGCAGCCATCCTGATTGGCAGTTCCGCCTTTGTTTTCGATATCAGTCTATTCTGATGTTCCGTCGCTTTCAAGCATGAAGTACGGTTCCGTAGGAACCGGTGGACACCAATGCTCGACATTCGAATGTTTCGTGAACAGGCCGATGTGATTCGTGCAGATCACGATCGTCGAGGTCTACAACACGATGCAATCGATGATGTCATTCGATTGGACGAAGCTTGGAGAAAGGCACGGTATGATGCCGATCAACTTCGTCGAAAGCGTAACGAAGCTGCTCGAGGGATTGCGGCTGCTAAGAAAGCAGGAGATGACGCTGAATTCAAGCGAATCAAATCAGAAGTCGATACCATCGCTGCTGAAATTGAAAATCTTGGTGAGGTTGCAGATAAGCATGAAAATGAGCGTGACCGAATACGCATGTCAATTCCAAACATTCTCCACAATGATGTTCCAATCGGTGATGATGAAGAT
>JAQXFF010000148.1 GCA_029250425.1 Candidatus Thalassarchaeaceae archaeon
AAGGAGGGTTAAGTCGTAACAAGGTATCTGTAGGGGAACCTGCAGATGGATCACCTCCTTTGAAACCTCGTAACACCGGGGGGTCGGATACCGAAAGGCGTCCGGCCTCCCAACTTTTTTTTTATTCAAATCGGAGCGGTAGCGCTATCGTTTGCGTACGAATGCAACAGTCATGGACGGGTTGGATGCTCTGCTGGTCGAACCGACGGCTTGGGCCTTGGTCAGTGCAGCCCTGATACTGGGGTTGGGCGAGGGAATCAAACCTGGCCCACTCAACACCTTGGTGATTACCGAAACTCTACAGCATGATTGGAGGGCTGGGACCAAGGTCGCACTTTCCCCTCTCATCACCGATGCCCCCATCATCAGCATTTCAGCATGGATGTGGTTGCAGGCCACCTCGTTGTCAGGAGTTGAAGGCATCCTGTATCTTGCAGGGGCTACTTTCCTGATCTGGTTGGGTTTTGATGGAATGCGCAGTGCATCACCGACATTCGAAAATCTTGAATCGCCTCCAGAAGAACATTCTCTAAGGCGCGGTATCATTACCAATTTGCTCAATCCCAACCCGTGGATGTTCTGGACGTTGGCTGGTGCCCCCTTCATGGTTGCAGCTTGGAATCAATCACCTTGGATGCCTTTTGCTTTCGTCATTCCTTTCCTTTCAGTTCTCATCGGAGTCAAGATCATCATCGCTGTCACCTTCCATCGCTCAAAAGACTGGATGAGTGATGGTGGGTTACTGTGGGCCATTCGAATCAGTAGTCTCTCGCTACTCATACTGGCGGTACTCTTCGCACTTCAAGGGATTTCGACACTGTGAACATCGGCAATTGTGTCACTCTTGGTAGGCATAGCGCTCTTCATCCCAAGGATCTCCACGCTTGTGGTATCCATTGCGTTCCCAGAATCCACGCGCATCCTTGCTGAGCAGTTCGATTCCATCGACCCACTTGGGTGATTTCCATGCATACAAGTGATGACAGACGAAGCGTAGTGGGCCTCCGTGGTCAGGTGTGAGCGGTTCTCCATCGTGGTGTGTTGCAAACAAATTGTCGGGCTTTAGAAAATCCTCAATCAGTAGGTTGGTGGTATATCCACAGGTGCAATGAAGCATGACTGCACCGATCTCTTCGGTGAGGTGCGGTTCAATCTGCGACCAAATGGCTTCAATGGGAACACCTCTCCAAGTATTGTCATAACGTGACCATGTAGTTACACAGTGAAAATCACGCAAGGTTTCATGCGTTCCTAATTCAAGAAATTCTTCCATCGTCCATTCAATCGGTTTGGCAAGGCCGTGCCCGGAGACGTGGAATGACCACCCATCCAGCTCAACCACGGGTGTGGAGCCATAGGTCAGTACAGGGAAGCGCTTGGTGAGGAACTGCCCAGGAGGTAAACGAGGCCGCCCATCCTCGAGCAATTCCTTGCTTGACATGGTTGAATCCAATAGCATCGACGATTTAAGGGAGGCGCACCACGGCGTTCTGCCGGAGGCCTTCCCTTGTCTGCAGACATCCTTGTTGTGTTCAAGAAGAACTTCGAGTCAGTTCATGACCGTGCCATGGATCAAATCCAGGCTGCCCTAGAACATCTTGTTGAAACTCGCGGCATCCGTGTCGAATTCACAGCTCGTGAAAAAGTACGCCATTCTGACTTCATTGGCCGAGATTTGGTGATTGTTGTAGGTGGTGATGGGACTCTTACCAGTATCGCACACAATGTTGGTGCAGACATCCCAGTCATGGGCGTCAACTCTCATCCTCGCAGAGACGACCCCACAGGTTCCTTCGGTTTCTTCATGGGAAGTGATCCAGAAAACTTTGCCAATGATGTGGTCATGGCTTTAGATGGAAATGCTATAGATAACGACCTTCCTCGGCTACAGGCGGAAATCGTGACCACCTCTGGAAACCGAATCAAATGTGATCCTGCTCTCAATGATTTGCTGGTTTCCAATACCCATCAATACCAACCCAGCCATTATCGGTTGCAGCGTGATTCGGATGGAATGAATGGCGACATCGATGTCATCCAGCATTCCAGTGGATGTTTGTTCTCGACCTTTGTAGGCCAGGGTGCTTGGTATCGCAACATCTGCGACATGGGAGGTCAAACTTTCCCTCGCTCGCAAATCGATTCCAATTACTTGTTTGTCAGTCGTGAATTGGATGGTGAGCAAAGGCGTCCAGGGGAATACATGGCGTGGACTGTAGAGCCCACTGTAATCACCAGCGACATGCATCGTGGCTACGTGGTTAGCGATGGTTGGGATGAAACACATTTCACTCGTGGTGCCACGATTACCATCTCGATGGATGGACCACGTCTGCATTTACTTACTTTCAGAGAGAAGATCATCGACAAGCTTGGTCATTGGTTGGAGGATTGAACATGGGGCGAGAGGTGTCAGGTCAAGCCGTGACCTATACTGAAGAAATTCATGTCAACACGCCAGAGCGCTACGAAATCCGCTGTATTACCGATGACGTTCAACGCATCATCCGTGAATCCGGAGTCACGGACGGATTGGTTCTAGTCAACCCCATGCACATCACCGCTTCCGTCTACGTAAACGATCTCGAATATGGGCTTCACGCTGATATCATGGATTGGTTGGAGAAGAATGCACCCGCCTACGGCGTGAATGGGCAAGATGGGCCTGAATACCGTCACCATCGAACTGGTGAGGACAACGGAGATGCTCACCTCAAGCGACAGCTGCTCGGTCACCAAGTGACCATGCCAATCACGGATGGAAGCTTACACTTGGGCCCGTGGGAACAAATTCACTATGCTGAATTCGATGGGATGCGACCCAAACGAATCCTGGTCAAGATTGTCGGAGTACGAGGCTGATTCAATGAGTATGCAACGCTGTGGGATTGAAGCCATTGAAACGGCTTTGGATGCAGGGGAAGACATCACGCGTGTCCTCGCTCTACGCGATTGCGAAGACCCTCGCTTGGCGGAATTACTCGATCGTTGTATGGAATCTGGTATCGATGTCATCCTGGGTTCAGAGAAAGATCTCTGGCGCATGGCTGAGAAAAGCCCTGCACTGGCATTGGCTCTAGTTGGAAGACAACCTGAAGCCGATTTGGAAACCATGCTTGAGCGAGGCGGTCTCATCTGGATGTTGGCTGGTGCGCAATACCAAACCAACATCGGATATTGCATTCGTGTAGCTGAAGTCAGTGGTGCAAATGGTCTGATTGTGACCGGTGAATGGACCAGTGATGATCGCCATCGAATCATCCGCGCCGCAATGAAAACCAATCGATTCATGCCAGTGGTGTTGGGTTGTGAGGGTCTAGAGGTTCTACAATCTTGGAAGGGGCGTGCCATCGCCATCGAAGACGTTGGAACCGAAGAGCCGTGGGATGCAGATTTGACAGGGGACGTGATTCTGATTATTGGTGGGGAAAAAGATGGTATTTCCGAAGAATTACTCGCTGCATCAGACCAAGCCGTTCGCATTCCAATGGCTGGATTCACACCCAGTTACAATCTGCAAGCGCCGATGGCGGTCGTTGCAGTAGAGGCTCTTCGTCAACGGCGCAGTTAGCCTTTTTTTTCTGGGATAGAGTGGGCATGGCCGGGGAAAGATGAATTAGGGGTTCACCCCACATCGAATCATGGCAATGGCAGAGCGCGGTTCTTTCATGTGGATGCTGGTATCGATTACTCAAATTTGGTTGGCCATCAAACTCATGGGTGATTTTGAAGGATGGCTAACCACTCTGATTGGCGGATCTGGTGCTGCTTGTGTGATGGTGGCCATCGTAGTCTTTAGACAAGAACAGAGAGATCTTCTACTGAATCCAATGAAAGAGCTACAGAAGGAAGTTCACCCAGAAATGATGTCCAAACAGGGTAAGGGCATTTGGTATGGGGTCGCACTTTGGTTCATTGCGATGATGTACGCAACTGTCGCCCTTTGAGGCATGTACATGTTTGATGATGGTTCTGATGAACTGATTGGTGGTGCTTGGCCATTCCTCAAACGAGCCCTAATTGTGTTTCTTCCTCTGTGGGTGTATCTGATTTTTTGGACTGCAACACATCAAATTTTTGTTTCAGCCATCGCCGCTGGATTTTCTGTTCCTCTAATTCAGTTATTTGAGAAATTGAAGTTGAAGCGGAAAATGGACTCAGAAGGTCGATGAGGTAACGTCATTAAGTG
>JAQXFF010000224.1 GCA_029250425.1 Candidatus Thalassarchaeaceae archaeon
TTTAAGAAAAAAAAATTATGGTAAAATTAATAGAGATAAACGTATTCTATTTACTTGGGATAATAAAAAGTATTCTGGCTATGAGGGCGACTCTCTACCGGGCAATCACTTGCTTCCGGGTCAAAGGCATCCAGTGCAGCATAATCCGCATGGAATTTGTAGCAGTTCCACAGTGTCAAGAACATCTTAGCATATGTTTCACGCACGCCATTTGGATCAAACTTCATTGGGTTCCAAGGCGCACCTGCAGTCACCATGTACCAACGGGTTGCATCGGCACCTTCTCGGTTGAAGTGATCCCAGGGGTCAACAATATTGCCCTTGGATTTCGACATCTTCTTGCCCTCAGCATCCAAGATGAGGCCCAGCGACAAACAGCGCTTGTAGCAGATCGAATCGAATACGGTTGTACTCACAGCGAGCAGAGTGTAGAACCAACCACGGGTTTGATCAACACCCTCACAAATGTAGTCGATGGGGAAGTTATTCTCAAACTTCTCTGGGTCATCAAACGGGTGATGCCATTGTGCGAAAGAAGCGCAACCTGAATCAAACCAGCAATCCATGACGAAAGGCTCGCGGTGCATCACATCTCCACTGTCAGTAACAAGAGTGTAGTCATCGACGATTGGACGGTGTAAGTCAACGTCATCTGGGCATTCAGGGTTGCTGTGACCGGCCGCATTGGCCTTGGCCACTTCTTCTTGCAATTCGGCAATCGAACCGACACACTTCATTTCGCCAGAGGCTGATCTCCAGACGGGTAGCGGTGTGCCCCAATATCGTTCACGAGAAATGGCCCAATCTTTGACGTTACGTAGCCATTCACCAAACCGGCCTTCGCCAACCCAATCGGGTGCCCTTTCAACTTGGTCATTGAACTCCAGAAGGCGTTCCTTGACCGCAGTCATTCGGACAAACCAAGAATCCATGGCGTAGTAAAGAAGGGGATGATCAGTTCGCCAACAGTGCGGGTATTCGTGAGCATATTCCTTCTCACGATAGAGTAGATTTGAACCCATCAAAATTTCCATGATGGTGTCATCGCATTCCTTGACATATCGGCCATCGAGCTTGTCGTGTGTCCCTTTGAGGAATGCACCATCCATGCCCACAGTGTGCTGAGCAGGCAACCCAACTTCCATACCCAGATTGTAATCATCTTCACCATACATGACAGCGGTGTGAACCACACCTGTACCATCTGTGGTCGTGACCCAATCGGCTTCTAGAATGGTCCAAGCGGTTTGCGAAACTCCACGGTCGACAGCTCCGGGGAACAATGGCTCGTAGGCCTTTCCAACCAGATCTGAACCAGGGAATTCTTCGAGGATTGTTGCATGATGTCGAATCACTTCCTTGAACAAGTCCTTGGCAACAATGACTTCTTCTCCAACTTCCCCACCACCACGACCTTCCCAATTGTCTCCTGCGGGTTGATCGATTCTAACCCGGGCGTAGGTGACATCTGGGCCAACTGCGAGTCCCACGTTTCCAGGAAGTGTCCATGGTGTTGTGGTCCAAGCGAGTACGGATGCATCATCATCGATGAGTTTGAATTTGATGTAGACTGATGGCTCGACGACTTCCTTGTATCCCAACGCTACCTCGTGACTTGAGTAAGAAGTACCAGTCTGTGGACAATATGGCAGAACCTTGTGGCCACGGAATAACAAATCTTTGTCGAACATTTGCTTCAATGCCCACCAGCAGGATTCGACGTAATCGTTGTGCAGTGTGACGTATGGGTCATCCAAGTCAACCCAGAAAGCCATACGCTCAGTCATCTCCCTCCATGCCTGCTCATACGTCCAGACACTGTTGCGACATTCTTCGTTAAACTCGGCCATTCCGAATTCTTCAATCGCTTCATTGCTCATCAAATCGAGACGCTTCTGAACCTCAATCTCCACCGGTAAACCATGGGTGTCCCAACCACCCTTTCGCTCGACAAAGTGGCCCTCCATCGCCTTCCAGCGGCAAACCAGATCTTTGTAGGTCCGAGCGACCACATGGTGAATCCCAGGTTTGCCATTCGCAGTAGGCGGTCCTTCAAGGAAAATGAATGGCTTGCCATCTTTTCGAGAGGCCATCTGTTGGGCGAATGTACCCTCATCTCGCCAGGTCGCCATTAGCGACTCTTCGAGGGCTACAGGATCAAGGTCACCTGCAGCATTGGGAACTGCCATGCCTCGCGGGACCTATGGTCCCGCTTTGAAGGGTGCGGCAGAGTTCAAACGCTACCGATTGTCCGCTAGGGATATGGCGACGACGACTTATGAGGTCGGGGGCATGTCTTGCCAAGGCTGTGTCAAGAACCTCACTTCGGCTCTACAGGACGTCGATGGAGTCTCCTCTGTTGAGGTTGAAGTTGGCAGCGCCGTTGTGCATCACGAAGGTGTGGCCACAGGGGCAATCAGTGGCGCAATTACCGGTGCAGGATTCACACTTCTCGAGGTTGAATTCAATTGGAATGACGGCGCTGTTTGGAAACAGTCGGCTCACAACACAAAATGGTGTTTAATTGGATGCTCAATTGGTGAATTCGGTACTCTCGCTTACTACTCATATTCTGGCATCACATCTGATCTAGAAATCTATTCTAACATGTGGTATTTCT
>JAQXFF010000240.1 GCA_029250425.1 Candidatus Thalassarchaeaceae archaeon
GACTGGATTGGCGCATTTCGAAAGCTGCCAAACAACTTACAATTAATGATGGTCCACAGCCTGCAATCAGAGGCATACAACCGAATCATTGCTGCAAGGTTGGAAACTGGGCTGACACTTTCGGAACCAATCGAAGGAGATGTCGTTGGATTGATCCAGGACAATGGAAAAATCGACATGGCGAAATTGGTAGAAGTAGAAGCCGATATATTGCCACGGATCTCTAGAAATTGTAAAAATGGGCGATTGGCCGTTACTGCATCCCTCCCCGGAGGAGAAAGTCATTACTCAGATTCAGTGCCAGGAGATATTGAAAAACAAGTCCTCGCAGAAATGAATTTGATTGGGGAAGATTGGCAAGTCAAAGGGATTCCGAGGTTGACATCGAAAGGTAGCAAGCGTGCATTGACAGTGTCATTCAGTGAATTCAGTGTCGAAGAGGCTGGAGAAATTGAAACTGAACAATTGGGTCGCCGTTTCGCAGAAGGCCCACGTGAAGGTGAAATGTGGCACCCTGATGGATGCAGTTTGCGATTGCGATTCTCATTGCCTAGTGGAACATATGCAACCATTCTAATGCGTGAATTTATGCGCGCTCCATTGACTCAATATTGAGACAATCAAAGACGGCCGATTTCAAGAACTTCGACTTCGCCAACTCCGGGGATTTCCCGGATCGCATCTTCAAATGCGTCGACTGTCCCGTCTCCTTCCTGAATCACACAGTGAGCTTCAACGAATTTTAAACCAAATGCGAGTGGCTTGGTTTCGATCATTTGAACGACACCGACTTCACTTTCCATGCCACCCATGGATTTTGCAATGTCGTCTGCACTTGCATCCTCGACGTTTGGATCACACATAATCTTGTATTTGACTGCAACTTCACCCATAAAAAAATCCTCCATCAAGGTCCCTGAAATTTGCAATCAGGGCAGATATAGGTCACAGCCTGATTTCGACATTTCTCGGAACGGCCGATTGGTCCCCCGCAATTTGGGCACGGGAATGAGGTACTCTTGGCATCCGTCAACGGTACGCCTGACGCGGAGCAAGTGGTTGCGCGCTTCTGCATAAGTGTCCCTCAGCGAGCCGGCCACCGACTCCTCCTTAATATGGTTGACCGAAGCCCATGGGCTGCAATATTATGCTTCCAAGATAGTCAATTTCCCCGTTCGACCAGTCGATACGACCTTCTGACCCTGACTATATCGGCACCATCCGCCTTGAATGGCAATAATATCTCCAGTCCTTACTCGATCAACTTGGTCCCCCCACAACACAAGGCCAATCAATCCGGTTTCATCACGGCCACAAGCTGCAGCAATCGATCCGGTCCAACCCTGTGACATTACTGTTCTGCGCGGATAACGTCGTAGTACGAGCAATTCAATTCTTCCAATAGGGCGATTTGCAACGAGATTCTCAACACGAGTTCGCGAGATGACTTTGGGCCGGTTCTTGGCCCGATGAATCCCCACTTGTCGCAAAATACTTTCCCGAACACTGGGTGTGTTTCGAATTACTGGCTGGCTTTGGTTTTCAATCATGCATACTGACATTTGTTTCACTCCTCGGAGCGACTAAGATGAGTGCTTTGGGTCCACAATCATTCCGCTGGGAGGTAAGTGAAAGTGAATGTGTCACTCTTTTTTGGGTATTCGGCGGAAACCGCTCTTCACATTGTCTATAACCTCAGGATCTTTCTGTTGAATAATACCTGCCGATTCAAGATGAGAATTCAATTCCTGTGCCACAGATGTACCCCGAGACCCTTTCTTCGGCTGTGGCAACTTGTTCTTGCAAACAAGGAATACTTCAGATGAAGAGTTGCGAGAAGCTTCGGGAGAAAATCGCTGCACACGGGAGAATCGTTGCTTTGCGGCATTCACGACACCTTCTATTCCTGTCCCTTGGAAAATTTTCGTGACGAACGACCCACCGGGAACGAGTAATGGTAATGTGAAATCAAATACCATGGCTACCAACTCGAGTGAAATGGCTTGATCTCGGTCATATTGCCCCGTTAAACGTGGAGAAATATCCGATACGATGGTATTGAACAAACGTGTTTGTTCATCGCCGACAGGAGGAAGGCTGGTCCCATCAACTTTGATTCCTTCTCGCAATAGGTGGAGAATTGATTCCTGTGAATTTGGATCTGTTACATCCCCCGTCACCATTTGAGCACCTTCGACGGGTGCACTTGCGAGAATATCAATGCCAATGACAAGTCCATTCGAACCAGTTTCTTCAACGGATACTTGTGTCCACCCACCGGGATGACAACCAACATCTAGAACCAAGTCCCCTTCGCGTATGAGGGTGAATTTTTCTTGAATTTGCTTGAGTTTGAAAGCAGACCTCGCGCGATACCCTTTCGAACGTGCCTGTCGGCGCCAGGTGTCACGTTGATGAGCCTGAAACCAGCGCTTACTCATTACTCACCCTCGGTTCGGGGGCTGACCCGAGATATGTAAATGAGACCCGCCTTAGACGCTTGTAACATGCAGAAGGGTATGGCGCTCGTACTCATCGCACTCATTCTACTGCCATTGAGCAATGCTGACACAAACACACCTGATGAATCAAGGGAGTCTGTGGGTGGCCACGCGATCTTGTTAGAACATTACACCGCAACTTGGTGCGATACGTGTGCAACTGTAGACCCATGGATTACTGAATTTTCGGATAGTCACTCCAGTCGAATGGTCCGCGTCGCTCTCCATCCCGATGATCATGACCCATTTGGAAGCCCACTTACCACGAAACGATTGGCACTCAAACAAGCTGACCACTCCCTATCCTTGCCCACTTTCTGGTTTGATGGGCAAGGTGAAATGGAAGGGACAGTGAGTCAGACTCTGTTGGAAAACCAATTGCGTTCTGCAGAATCAGAACGTGTCCAGTGGATGCATATGCGAGTTTTGTGGGACACCTGGCACAACCAGACACAAGGGGATGTTCACCAGTTAACCATTGATGTCAATGAAAATTTACCATCGAATGCTGTCATTACAGTGTTTAGACTGGAAACTCTTGAAATGACTACCGAAATTGCGTACAACGGTATCGATATACATCACGATGTTGCTACTCAGATGATTTCATTTGCACCAAATGGGACAATCGTCGATACGTATGATGGTGAGCAAGGATGGTCAATGTCAGAAGTCGATTTGAATGGTGGGGATGGTGGTTCTGATTTCATCTTGGAGACGACGGGACGCGTCAGTGATTTTGTGACGATTATCGAAGTGAATGGAAATGTTCGGGGCGTAATCGGTATATCAGATGACGATACGCTCCCGAAAGCGGAAAATTTCGATATTTTCGCACTTTTATTGCTCCTTGGGGTGCTAGCGATTTCTACCGCCATCTCTCGCCGAGAGACCACCCATTGAATTGGTCCTATATGATACAGTCGTTTATCTGTTCAAACGACATGCTGCGAAGCATTCATAATCCCTCACTGCCAATATTACAATGATGGCGTACATCCCTGAAGAAAGAGAAGAAGAGCGTCGAGAGGGTGCTCAAGTAGATCGCGAATGGCTCGTCGAATACATCGTCGAATTGCCCGAAGATAATTCAATTCGCATGGTCACCATTCTGCGAGGGGCGCAAATGGCTGATGTTCAAGGACGGCTCTATGACATATTACGCGCACAATATGCCTCTGAAACACGCCTAGATGTCACAGTGGTCCGAATGGAGCCCGTAGATATGCGAACTGATGTGGCACTCTTTGAAATCGGAGGGACATACCAACCGTGAATCAATTTCTGAAAATGATTACTTAGATTTCCGTGCCTTGGCCAATAGTTCGGCCTTGGTTAATTTTGGAAGTGAATCCCACTCACCTGCATCGCGCTCTCCTCGAATTGTGTAGATTATGTACATGCAAGCGATGAGTGCAATGTGAACACTTGTGCAATAAGGACAGATGTGTGGTGCGCCTTCAACAAGGAAGAGCTCGACCATTACCAACCATACAATACCTGGAGCACTCGGTAGACTCAACCACCATGCGTAATCAACGTATGACTTGGCCCAATCCGCTTTCATGTCCAAAAATATCGAAAGTGTAATCCAACCTAACACTGAGAATGCGCCGATTCCAATAACGCCCCAAGGGATTCCAAAGAATTCTGAATAAATTGGATCACCAATTACCGAGCCACATTGGACAACACCCTCTGCAGCACAGAATTCCGAACCACCTGTAACCATTTGATTGTGAATCATCAATGTCCAAGCACTGGCTGCCAAACCTCCCATCTCGATGATGAATAGCCCAAGTAAGCGGCGGCGCATTTGTGTCATATGTTCAAGTTGTGAGATTTTGAGGTTACTCGCAACCAAACCACCAATAGCCATTATGACAAGAAAGAATGTCAAAGGACCGTATTCCATCGCTGCACTCATTCAAG
>JAQXFF010000247.1 GCA_029250425.1 Candidatus Thalassarchaeaceae archaeon
GGGCACTCCCAATACTGTCTGGATCTGGAGTGATGACAATGCGTTCAATGCCGGATGCACCCTCTTCCACAGCCTCGGGGACTGGTTCCAAAGGGGAGGAGAAAGGTGTGGCAATAGAGAGCAGCAAAATCGTGAGAATACAGATGACTGTTCGCTCTCGCATCCGGCTCCCCAGAGAGGGGGGCTGCCGAGACCGCTTTCTATCTTCCCTGCTCATGACGACACCTATGGTGTCGTTCAGAACCATTGACGCTCGGCATCGAGGTCGTGTGTTTCAAAGGTATAATCGCCAACTTCAATGATCCATGATTGCTTGGCTACTGCACCGTCATAATTGTCGTAATCAAGTGTAATTTCGATGGTGTATGCTTCCCAAATCGATTCGCCAGTAATTATCAATTCAAGATCATCTCCCGCAATTGAAGTATGAGCCAATAATGAAAACGGACCAAAATGGGTTGAATTCAAAACATCTCCATCTTGATTTGAAAAGGAGGCATCGACCACCGCATTAACGATGGGACGGCTGCCGTAATTGTGGACTTGTAATAGTACAACATGACCGGGGCCTCCTTGTTTGTAGACGACCTCTACCTCTACCGCGTCTCGCGGTACGACCCAAAAGCCGAGCGCGAAAATACTGAGCATCAAGCCAGCCATGAATACGGACGCAAGCACAACCCGGGTTGGTGTCACTAAATTGACGACGTCTTGAGCACGGGTGTAAGCCTGCTCAGCGATCTTCCGTTGCTCATCCGTTGGCTCAAAATCGTCTTTGATGATTTTTTTCTTCATCTTTCGAATGCGATCTGTGAGACTGGGTCCATCATCCTCAGCAGATTCAAGACCGGGGTTTTCGGGATCACCGACCAAAGTGTACATCCCTTCAATTTCTTCATCTTTCTTTGCCATGAACTCACCCCGTAATTGTGGCCACTCCCGTGACGATTGCTGTGGTCAATGGTTCGGGCAATAGGTAGTGAGTTGTCTCACCTTTGAAGCCCATCAAATTGAGAATCGAAAGATCGGAGGCAAGGCCGTTGACTCCAACTGTTGTCCCTGTTGGGATTCCACCTGTAATCTGAGCATCAATCAAAACAGCTCGGCCATCAAATGAAGTCCCGCCGACTTCGACAGTGGCTCTAGCATTGGCAATAATTCGTCCACCTCTAACGTCTTCAATCTTGAATATTGGATATGGACCAATATTGTTGAATTGTATGGTTGCACTCTTGAGATTCTCTCCTGCGGCTTCAAGTTGCTCAAGCCACACCCCTGGTTGGGCAGGGACGTCGTTCTGACGCAAGTAGAGGCGTTCAATTCCCGCACCACTACTGGTCACCCTCAAACCAAATTCTGAGGTGGGTTCAATACTCATGTGGCTGGCCAAATTCTCGGCCAATAACAGACTGTCACCACGAACTTCAACCGCTCTCCCAGCGGTAGAAATGAATAGATCCATTCCGGGTCCCGAAGACGAGAAAACAAGGGTAGACATGCCTTGGAATGAGACAGGTTTCGTGATATCAAAAACATCAGAAGGCGCGGTGGAGAGATTCATTTGACGAGGTAATTCATGCAAGAACACCGTCGAAGGCCACCATTTACCCATTGTAAATCGGTTCATCTGTAGCATCAATGAATCAATCGATAGGCCCGATGCTGATTCTCCTGCTTCCATGCCAACGGAAACCATGGATCCTAGCGATGCGGTCA
>JAQXFF010000288.1 GCA_029250425.1 Candidatus Thalassarchaeaceae archaeon
GGACCATCCATTGGCCCATCCATTCACCTCAGGGTTCGTTGTGGATCTCTAAGATCTCATCATTTTTCATCTGCTTTTTTTTTGCAGAATCATTCCGGGATTTTTCCAATTTCGCGAGGTATTCTTCATCGATATCTCCCGTGACATAGATTCCATTGAAACAAGATGTGTCAAATTCGTCCACATTACACGTTCCCCCTTGGCAAGCTTCAATCAAATCCTCTAAAGTTTGGTACATGAGCCAATCTGCGCCAATTGTTTCACTCACTTCTTCTTGTGTTCGTCCATGGGCGATATACTCACTCTTAGCAGGCATATCGATTCCATACACATTGGGGTGAATTACAGGAGGTGCTGCACTGGCGAAAAAGACCTTATTCGCTCCAGCATCTTTGGCCATTTGTACAATTTTTGCACTCGTATTGCCTCTGACAATACTGTCGTCGACAAGGAGTACATTTTTCCCATCAAATTCGTAAGGTATTGGGTTGAGCTTTTTGCGTACGCTATCTTTTCGAATATCTTGGCCAGGCATGATAAATGTCCGTCCAACATAGCGATTCTTGACAAATCCTTCGCGGAATGGGACGTCCAGGTCCTTTGCCAATTCCATGGCTGCGATCCGTCCACTGTCGGGCACCGGAATGACGACATCGATATTTGCCTCCGGATGTTCAATTGGAATCCTGGCTGCCAATTTCCTGCCCATTTTCAAACGGGCACGGTGAACACTGATTCCGTCAATAATGGAATCAGGTCGTGCAAAGTAAACGTGTTCAAAGATACAGGGGGTATACGACGCTTTGTCAGAACATTGTTTCTCGAAGAGTTTCCCGTCTGCTGTGATAAATACGGCTTCACCGGGTTCGACATCACGAACGATTTCGCAACCGAGGGCAATTAATGCGACTGATTCAGATGCCAGTACCCATTCATCCCCTCCATTGGGGCTATCACGCCGGCCTAGGATTAGTGGTCGGATGCCCCATGGGTCTCTGAAACCAAGTATTCCATATCCTGTGATCATAGAGATGATTGCATACCCTCCTCTACATCGTTCATGTACTTTGGATACAGCATAGAATGCATCATCGATATTGAACCACAATTCTTCCCCCATGTACATTTTCCCCCGTTCTAGGAGTTCGTGGGCAAGGATATTCATCAAAACCTCTGAATCGCTGCTGGTGTTGACGTGTCGCAGATCTTTTCTGTACAATTGATCTCTTAATTCATCAGCATTCGTTAAATTTCCATTGTGGGCTAAAGAAATTCCATGAGGCGAATTTGTGTAGAATGGTTGAGCTTCAGCACAAGATGACGTCCCGGCCGTTGGATAACGAACGTGCCCGACCCCCATGTGTCCGATTAGTATGTCCATGTGTTTTTGTTGAAACACATCTCGAACCAAGCCATTGGCTTTTCTTTGATACAGATGTTCACCCTCACAGGTGACAATACCTGCAGCATCCTGCCCACGATGCTGTAAAACAGTCAAGCCATCATAGATGGTGGGTGCGACGGGTTGATCGACTTGAGCGACGACGCCAATGATGCCACACATAGCGCTACCCAGTTGTTCGTCACGTGGGCGGGCTTTAGAGTTTGACACCCTCGATTGGAAACTCCAATTCGACGATTACTTCTTTTGATACATACTTCGATTTCGCTTATTCCAGCGATAACCGCGCATGGTTGAGGTGACATTGAATCCACAGGACGCGCATTGGCGCTTTTGCTTGTGGTAACTGTGGCG
>JAQXFF010000162.1 GCA_029250425.1 Candidatus Thalassarchaeaceae archaeon
CACCCCACCTCACCTGAAGTGGTCAAGGCGGCACAACATCTTCTACCCTGAAGACATAAGCCCCTCCTCCACATGGCTTTCTTGTGCGCCCTATCACTGAAGTTGTGTGCGATGAAAATCTACGGTTGATACCATGTCATCCTTCACCTTTCGATGATTCTTGCTGCGATGAATGAGAATCTAGGTGACATTGATCAAGCAATGCCATGGATGGATATTGAAGATCCTCTATCTCCTCAAGTTACAAGATATCTACACGATGTCGACCGATACGGAAAAGGTGGATTGGCATACCATTGGACAGTGATGTATTCGGGTAATTTCGCCGGGTTAATTGCTTTCGACAATACATCTACATTGATTGTTGGTCACTGGAATCTAGGCTATTGGATTCGCCGAACCAGTCAACGAATGGGTCTTGCGAATCGATCGATTGATGCGGTTCTCAATTGGATTGGACGAGGCGGATTTACCTCTGTTGAAATGGCTGTAAGTTCGGAAAATATTGCAGGTGTAAGGACTGTGGAATCTGTCATCAGGAGATGGAACGGTCATCTCTTGGAGGAACAGGTTGAGGCGGAGGTCGGTGGTGAACTAGTCTTACACGATTGTTGGCTTATCCCCCGTCTACCATTGGGGGGTTCCCAGTGACGGCATGGTTGAGTGTTGATTCTGATGATCACCAGCACTTTCCATCCCGAAGAGGGCACCCGAATCGTTCATCAGATCCTATGCCTGGATGGCGTACAGAGGGTTATCAAGCAACAAGTCACCTTCTTGAGTCTACGGATCGATTCATCGAATGGGTGCGTGATGGCCCGAATGTTACAATATTCCTCCTTGCAGAACAGTTAGATTGTTCTGAATTTACCACGCGAATGAATATCTTGTTAGAGATGCCCAATATTCTCATCGCTTGCCACGGATGGGGGCATCGTTGTTGGTCTGCATGGCCTGAAAATATTGAAGGATTTTCAGAAATGTTGACTGCTGCTAGAAATCGAATATCAGCATATGCTGGCGAATCTTGGCGTCCTTGGTTTAGAGCACCGGGAGGTTATGTCGCAACTTGGATGGCTGCACCTTTGGCCGCAGCAGGTTTCAGATTGGATTCTTCAGTCAATCCATCCAGGTGGGTAAATCGGAAAATGGGTGGTGATTGGTCTAAGGTTCAGGCTTCAATGCAGCAGAATGGTATCATTGAACGCCCTTGGTTGACAACATGGCTTGGACCTGCTTGTGGCCCGGCCCTCAATCTATTCCCATTTTCGTTTCCAGCAAGAAGAGCATGGAGAAAAAATTCAGTTTCAATCGCAAATGACCCCGAAAATGAAGAAACCATTGCACTCTATTGGCACCTTCTTGACCATGAACGAAAATCAGGGCGCTGGGAACCACCACTGACTAGATTGATGTGATGTCATCCCGTTCAAATGAAACATCCAAATTCTTCACAGCATCAGCATAGACACCACTTTCGATTTCACCGCGTCGAACCAAAGAAGATAGGGTGGCGAGAACAATGTGTTCAGCATCGATTTCAAAGAATCGGCGAAGTGCTTCACGTGTATCCGAACGACCAAACCCATCGGTTCCTAGAACCACATAGTCTCCAGACACCCACTGTCGAATTAGATCGGGTACG
>JAQXFF010000030.1 GCA_029250425.1 Candidatus Thalassarchaeaceae archaeon
CAATCTCTACTTCGGTCCCGCAAGATGGATTCTTTATGCACTTTCTATTACAATACTCGGATTTGGATTATTTCGACATTTCAATAATCTGGGAATCTGTACCCTAGATCAAGCGAAACGTGAGCGGAAAAAAATCATCAATACAACATTGGTTGTGCTAATCTGTACATTTGCAATTTATTTTGTCTGGAATTATGTCATTCTAGAGCTAATCGGTATTGCTGTTGGCTTGCCTTGGGAAGATTCTGCATTTTGGAGTTGAATGAATGATTCGTGAGACAATGAGGTGCACATCTGCCAGTCCTTTTGAAATCCATCACATCTTGACCGGTTTGGATAAATCCCCTGAAACTATGATTGAGAATGAATTATTTCTTCCACAAGGTGATGGGCCGTTTGGATGTGTGGTTGCCCTTCACGGTAGCAAAGGTTGGGCAGAACATCATCAAGATCACATCAATGGGTGGCTCGATGCCGGTCTCGCAGTTTGCAAGGTTAATTCATTCACCTCAAGGGGCATTGATTCAACAGTTGACGATCAACTATCAGTCACACATGCAATGATGCTTGTTGACGTCTTTCGTGCGCGTTCTGCGTTGGCACTAGATCCGAGGATTGGCAAGATTGGAATTGCAGGCTGGAGCCTGGGGGGAACTGTTGCTCTGTACTCTGCATGGTCTCCCATTATCGAAATCCTAGGGGCCCCATTCGATGCTCATTTGCCATTCTATCCAGCTGCTCACATCCGTCCAGATATCAAAAAATGGTCAGACTCATCAATATTGATTCTGCATGGAGATGCGGACGATTGGACTCCTCTTCACATGGTTGAGGCACTAATGCCTCAATTCCCGAATGCTACTTTACAGATTTATCCTGGGGCACACCATTCCTTTGACAGTGTGAAAGAATTAACTTGGATTCCAACGGCTGTTCGATTGAAGAAGCGAACTGCTAGAATTGACAAGAATGGATACATGTCAGGTGAATTATTTCCTGGAATACGATTGCCACTGAACGAGCGCTGGCAGCGTAGATGGATTGTGAGAATATTGCGGAACAGAGGTGCCCATGTGCAAGGGAACCCCTCAGCCCGTGCAGATTCTCTAGAACGAGCGAGGCAATTTCTCATCGACACAATCGGTGATTAAGTGGACCCGCTCAGATTCGAACTGAGGTCTGATGCTCCCAAAGCATCGAGCATAGCCAAGCTAACCCACGGGTCCAGTAATGTTGCCGCGTCACTCAACAAACATGAACATTCTCATGCACGTTGCCACTGATTTGGTCCATCTTGAAGTAACTCACCTTCGGCACATGCTTGTTCTGCAAAGGATTCTGCACTAATTTTCAAATTTGACACCTTCAGGACTTTTTCCAGCGAATCAATGGTTACTACACCATTTTCATCTGCAGCTTTAGAGAGGACACTGTGCCCATCTACAGAATCGGAAGCAGTCATTGATGGAGGCTGTGGCTGATCTTTTAGCCACGAGGACAATTGTTTCTGAATCTCTGGAGGAACATTGGCCACAGATACTGCATCACTAGCCGCATTGGCTGAAAAGTGGCGTGACAAAACTTTGGCATCATTGTGATTGCAATGCGGGCACAGTAAATTTTTGGCACTACGCGGTTTGCCGAATGCTCGTTCACAGGATTGGCACAACAGCACGAGCCATGAAGGTTCCATGGAATTTGTGAGAAAGTGGGGGTTGTTGAAGACTGCGCTCAAAAACCAAAATCACTTTTGCCGCTTCCACTCAATCCACTTGGGCCACCCAAGCTTCCACCGATGCTGGAAACACCGAGGTTTCGAGAACGAGTGGGCCCACTTGAATTGCCGATGTTGAGACTGTTGGGGAGAATCAATGCTGCAAGTACAACCCCATGGAACCCCTCTTGTGCTTCGATTTCATCAACTGCACATTCAAACATTGCTTTACCGCTATCATCCTTGCGAATTTCCAAATCTCGACTGCCCAATTTCCGACGCAAATTTCGTCGCAGTTTACTTTCACATTCTTCCATTGCCCCTTGGTGTGACATTGTCGATACAATCGCACATTCATCACCTTCAGGCGTGGTGCATAGAGCCCATGCAACACCTGCTGAAGCGATTGTAGGGGTGCCTGCGCCATACACTGTGGCTTTGGATAAATGACATTCTACAAGTGTGCCCATTGGCAAATCCTGTGGTGTACCTGGCTCAAAACCCATTGGCAACATTGCCCCTTCGCCTCGAATCAAGCGCGCATCACCCAATCCAAGTTCAACCAATGCTTGATCCATTGCGTGTTCCCCATTTTCTCCGAAAGGGGCCACTGCTGTCATCAACCAACCTGCCAATCCCCCTCCACGACGGGGAGCGGCCTTAGGTTGATTACGTGGGCCAGAAGATGTCCCGATGTTGAAATCCATGTTGCGCCGAGGAGCGTTCAGTTCATCAAAGGCAGGGTAGACCGGGTTGCATGGCCAACCCCCGCGCAAAGGTTCTCGGCGTTACTTTTGCAATGCTCGCATTGGCTTCAATACTGTTGATTTCAAATGAACAGAACGTGAGTGCAAATGCTTGGGCTTTGTTGGCCTTATCCGGTGTATTTGCAGCCGCTGCAGTGATGGTATTCTTCCAACCTGATGACAATTTGGAGCACCCTGGGGGCAATGTAATCCACGATGTAAGTGGGCAACAAACTGCGGTGCAGGCATTGCCTGACCCCTCAGAAGACGGATTTGACATCCCTGTTGTCTAAATCAAACGGATTGTTTCCAAATTCTTCGGAGCATACGTTCGAACACGGTAGGTACTTGCCAAATCTTTGCGGAATTCAGCACATGTATGTGGGTCACCATGGTGACAAATGATGGTGCGGGGTTTGGGATTCATGGCCTTGACATAATCCATCAATTGCCGGCGGTCACTGTGGCCACTAAAACCATCGATGGTAATCACATCACAACCAATACTGACCATGTGCGTTTGGCCTCGATCATTGATTGGCACTTCTGCAAATCCTTTCTGTAAACGACGACCCAACGTACCATCAGCCTGATAGCCGACAAAGCAGAGTGTGTTGTTCGGTTCAGGAGCCCAGTTTTTGAAATATTCAACGATTGGACCGCCGGTCATCATGCCCGAAGTCGCCAACACAATGCATGGACTCGGATCGAGTAAGATACTCTCTCGTTGTTCATGACCACTTACCTTACGGAACCATGTCGAATTGAATGGGTTGTCTTCCCCACCTTTGAGCACCTGCTTTCGAAGATCGCGATTCAAAGCCTCAGGGTGACTTGCATGAATGGCTGTTGCTTCTGTAATCATCCCATCAAGCCAAACGGTGACGGGTTCACATTTCCCAGATTTGAACAATTGATCAATTGCAATCATCACTTCCTGTGAACGCCCTACTGCGAAAACAGGGCAGAATATTTTGCCACGTCTTCCCAAGGCCCTTTGGATGAGATCCTGCAATTCTTGAGTTGCTTCTTGTCGTGTTGGCTGAAAATCCTTGGCTCCACCATATGTTGATTCCATAATGAGTGTCTCGACCCTTGGGAATCGGACCGCAGCCGCATCGTAAAGCCACGATTTTTCATATTTGATGTCCCCGCTGAATACAATGTTATGCTTCCCCTCACCAATGTGCATGTGCAATGAGGAAGATCCTAAAATATGCCCCGCATTATACATCGTTAGTTTGATGTCAGGGGCGATGTCGATTGTTTTTCCCCATTCAACGTCGACAATGTGTTTGATCATTTCCTGAACATCCCCCAATCCATATGGTGGGGGATTGCCTTCAGCCGCAGCGACTTTGATGTAATCACTTTGCAATAATACCATCAAATCACGAGTTGGTGGTGTGCAGTAAATCGGACCCCTATACCCATATTTGTACATCACAGGCAACTGGCCAATATGGTCGATGTGTGCATGGGTGATGACAATGGCATCTAGGTTTTCAAATGGCATTAATTCTGGTGCATTGAAGTATGGGGCGATTTCACTGAGATTATTGGTTGGTTTAG
>JAQXFF010000062.1 GCA_029250425.1 Candidatus Thalassarchaeaceae archaeon
CATGGGTCATGACCCACGTTGTAACGTCAGCCTGTGTGAATCACAAGTACCAAGATTGTGTCGCTGTTTGCCCAGTAGAAGCATTCCGTGAATTACCAACATATCTTGTCATTGACCCAGATGAATGCATTGATTGTGGCGCTTGTATTGCCGAATGCCCCGTGGAAGCCATTTTTGCCGATACAGATGTCCCTGCCGATCAAGAAGCGTGGATTGAGCGAAATGAGACCGAATGTGTGGATGCTGAGATTGCTGAAGGGGATTCCCCCATCCTTGCTGACGACTAGGGCTCTAACGAAGGTTCTAATGTGCGAGAACGGTCGAACGGCCGATTGGTATGTCGATTGACCTAACCCACATGCGTAAGGGTACAGAGTTACTCAAGCGAGGTTTTGCGAAAATGCAAGAAGGGGGCGTCATCATGGATGTCGTCACCCCCGAACAAGCCCACATCGCAGAAGATGCTGGGGCAACGAGTGTGATGGCGCTTGAAAGAGTGCCAGCCGATATTCGAGCCGATGGTGGAGTCGCTAGAATGAGCCATCCAGATCTAATCAATGGAATCATCGAAACTACGAGTATTCCAGTCATGGCAAAAGCTCGTATTGGGCATGATGAAGAGGCCAGAGTGCTCGAAGCATTGGGGGTAGACATGGTTGACGAATCTGAAGTATTAACGCCAGCTGACCCCTTCTACCACATCGCAAAAAACGATTTTACCATTCCATTTGTTTGTGGTTGCACAAACTTGGGTGAGGCGGTCCGGCGTGTCGTCGAAGGTGCCGCAATGATTCGAACAAAAGGTGAAGCGGGAACAGGGAATGTCGTTGCAGCCGTTCAACATGCTCGCCTTGTAGCGGCAGAAATTGATCTTATTCAACGATCAACAACGCAAGAATTTGAAACTATTGCGTCCACTATTAGTGACGGTTTCCGCCGCTTAGAAAGTGCTTCAGAACATGTGCTAAATGTTGTGAATACTCCTTTCGGTTCACTTAATGATGTTCACGCAGGTGTACTAGAGGTTCTCAGTGAAGTCAGAGAAATTGGTCGACTACCAGTTGTTACATTCTCAGCAGGCGGTATTGCCACACCTGCAGATGCTGCTCTGCTCATGCGACATGGGATGGATGGTGTTTTCGTGGGTTCTGGTATTTTCAAATCTGAAAACCCCGTGACAACTGCAGAAGCTATTGTCATGGCCACACATCACTTTGAAGATTCGACAAAAATTGCTGAAGCAAGTGCAATGATGGCTGGCCGACCCATGGATGGTTTAGAAATCGAAACACTAGATGTGCGAATGGATCAACGTGGTTGGTAATTACTCCAGTGGATTGGTAATTCCTTCTTCGCCGAGAACCCACTTGAGGCATTTGACAACACCCTGTAGAGCTTTGTAATTTCTTGCGGCTTCTTTCATGCCTTCTCTATCGCCCTCTTCGCGACATGTTTCAAACCAATCTTGCCACTCAAATACGCGTTCTTCGGCAATTTCAAGCATTCGCTCAATCTCTTCCCAAGACCGATCATATGACCGGTACGGAGTTGATGAATGCGCCATGAGGCAAGGGCCCGTATTCGAGGTATTTGAGGATGCGCCCGGACACAAATGCACGACTGATTACTCTTCACGAGATTTTGTACGGCCCCTATTCCCACGTGCAGCGCCGCTTCGGCGCATGTTGACTTTTCGTGTGGAGCGCCCATCAGTTCGAGTATTTGCATTGGTTCCTGTTTCACTACCACCGAAACTAACCGATGTTCCCGCAAGAAGAGCTTGGGTCAATGAACCTGCTAATTTCTCATCTTGATCGGGTGTCTTCAGTGCCTTGCGAACGGATTCGTTATGATCATCAATCCAAGATTGGGCCTCGAGCCGTTCTTGCTTGAGTTTATCCCGGATTTGATTGACTTGTTCTAGCATTGTAACAACTTCTGCGTGAACCTCATCAGCCTGCTTGCGGCACTCAAGGAATGCTTCATGCAATCTGTCACCTTCCGCCTTCTTGAAATCCCGCTCTTCAAAAAGCGGCTTGATAGTGTCCCATAACTTGTCGGCTTCTTCATGGAATCCGACCATTGATGCATGCTCAGAATCTGCCTCAATCTTGAGTTCCTGGATGCTACCTTCGATATTATCGAGATCAATTTTGATGCGCATGGCCTCTTCGACTAAGGGCTCCAATTCCTTCTTTCGATTGGAATGCTTCTTGATGAGTTTGAGGACTTTGTTTTCCTTATCGAGTGTTACAGAACCATCCGTTTCCAGCATATTTTCGAGTTTGTCGATTTGAGATTGAATTTCACTCAATTCAAGGACTGGCGATTTCTTCCCTTTTTCCCCACGGGAATTTTTGGACTGCCCAATCAATTCCTTAATTTGTTGTTGAATGGCATCGCGTCTTGCTTGATGCATCTTGGCCTTGTTCCGAATTTCCTTATTTTCTTCCAGTTTCAGAGAAATTTCATTTCGGAGTTTATTGTACTCTTTCTGAATCGCATTCCGTGAGTCTGCACTGCGCTTTCCAGCATCGTTGTGCTGCTGACGGATGTCCCTAAGTCGTCGGAGTTTGGACTCCATCGACTTCAATTGGTCACGGAGGTCAGCATCGCTGCTATCGGCCCCCTTTGATTCCGTCATAGACTGCCGACACCCCTTCCCCATTTGAATCGTACCATTGGAACAAAAGTTGCAAATCCCTACAATGCTGCCAGTGAGGCGACCCAAGGGATGATGCGGTACAGCGCAGCAAATATCCCCGCCCCTACCGCTACCATTCCACCATTGTGGCGAATTCGTTCTTGCAATTTAGGCCTAACCTGGACTGCGAGGACCTTGCCGCCCAATAGATTGCCATCTGTATCCTCAAGCCTCACTGTGACTGTCGATTCACCGTCATGCTGAGGGAGTAAGGTTTGCCAAATTACCTCACCATGATCCATCATCCTTGCTAAGACATCATGCACATCATCAGCGGTATTGGAACGAGTTGGGAGGTGAGCATCAATTCCAGTCAATGCAGTACTAGATTCAAGTGTGAGAGTGAATGAACTCTCATG
>JAQXFF010000054.1 GCA_029250425.1 Candidatus Thalassarchaeaceae archaeon
GCTCATGGTGGGCTTGGGTGACCTTGAATGCAGATTTCGCACGTGGGACACACACTATTACCGCTGAATATACCCCTACGGTGAACTTCTACGGATTTAGTACCGGTAACAACACCTTCGATAGTCGTGGATATTCTGTTCTTACAATCACCAACCCGATTGATTTGAATCTTGAGGATCGCACGATACGTGGTGACAATTTCACAGTCAATATTTCACTAGTGGACAATGCTGGTGATCCGATTGAAAATGAAACAGTCACAATCGATCCAGTTGGCATGAATATGCCCATGACTGTAACAACCGACTCCAATGGTTTGGGCTCTATTGTGATCAATGTCCTGAACACATCTTCCCCAGGGCCGCATACAATTGATGCTAGCTATGGTGGTCTAAGTGGCACCACTGGTGTAATTGGGGATGCTACAAGCACTCGAATAGTCATCCTTGCACCCACTGTTCTAACTGTGGATAGCATAGAAGGAACTTTGATTGCAGGTCAAACTCTCATTGTAAATGGCACCCTCCTTGATGAATGGGGTATGCCACTACTGGATACAGAAGGAAATGCGTCTGGCGGAGTCATCCATCTATTTGTTGATGGTAATAACGTGGGTGGTACTTGGGCTGTTATTTCCAATGGTTCCACTGGTGCTTATTCCCTCACCTATACATTGCCTCAAGGCACAACTGCGGGCGCGCATGACATCGAGGTTCGATTCCTTGGAGGTTACCTTTGGGTTGACCCAGTTGGTGCTGGAGATTCTGTGAATCCTGAGTATTATTTACCTGCAAACGCAATTTCACAGTTCAATGCAACGCAACCGACCCACATTGACATCATGGCAGGTGGTGGCCCAATTGACCGTGAAGAACTGATTTCTGTAACCGGTGTGTTGCTTGATTCAGTAGATCGCCCGGTCGTCAACATGACGATCAGCATCTATCTTGACAATGTTTTCCTGACAAATGTGACAACCAATGATAATGGCACATTCGATGTGTACTATCCTGTACCGTCTGATATGACACTTGGTCCAGTGACAATGGATATTGAATATTCAGGGGCTGCATTCTATCTTGAATCGAGTGCCAATGTCGACTGGCAGGTTTACAGTTCAGTCACCATCGATATTGCATCACTGGATGCTGTGGCAATTGGAGATACTGTGACATTCACTGGAACTGTACGGGACAATCTACCTGCAGGGTGGATTGAAGGTCACAATGTGGATGTCCGGATTGGTGGAATGCTCATTGGAAACGCATCGACTGATTCGAATGGTGTTTGGGCATTGAACTGGACTATTCCTTCTTCGATGTCATTGGGAAGTCACGACATAGAGGTCTATGCCCCTGCTCAAGGTTGGTACCGAAGTGGTGAAGCCAATAGCACCCTATGGGTGGCGCATCACTCTGCCATCACATTGAGCGCTAGCAACGGTGGAGATGCGACACGTGGCTTTGATTGGGTCATTACGGGCCGATTATACGACAGTGATATTGTTGGTCTGCCTGGAATCGCAAACGCCACAGTTCAAGTTGCATTGGATGGCGCATCTATTGCCACCCTAACCACTGATGAAAATGGAAACTTCACAATATTTGTCCCGGTTGACATGTCGAGCACACGAGGAGATCATCTCATCACTGCACTCTACACTGGCGACGCATCTTGGTTGGAAAGCAATAAAAATATCACAGTTACAACTTGGGCCGATGTCAATATTCAGATTACATTTGTATCGGATAATTCCATCCGTAGCGATTCGACACACCCTGTCCGAATTGAAGGGCGAGTTGATGAAATCGGTGGCAATGGGAACTCGATTACAGACTTGGTGCTCGTATTGATGAATGGAAACACTACATTGCCGACATCCAATTTGATTTGGGACAACCAAACGGGTGGTTTTGTCATTGAATTCACAGCAGACCGTTACATATCTCCAGGCGATATAACACTTGAACTCAGCAGTGAAGCAGATGACGTTCGGAACCTCAATCCTGCCAGCACAAGTGCAGAACTATTCCTACGTGTGCGCGCTACGTTTGAAATCGAATACGAAACCGTTGCATGGGGCGGTCATACAATCAATGGTAGTGTAATTGTGCGCGACTATTATTCTAGCCAAATCATCCCTGGTGTTGCCATTGAGGCACACTTGAGAAATGATTCACAAACAGAACCATTCGAAATGTTCCTGTCTGGATTTACCAATGATGGAGGCGTCTGGGCATTTGAGTTCTCAGTACCTGACAGTCTACCACCACTTTCCGATCAAGGACACTGGGGGACATTGCATCTACAATTCAACAGTTCATCCGCTGAACTTTCTGATGAGAGCCGACAAAATTTGGCACGTGATTTGCATTCACTAGATTATGAGGCTCAGAGCAAATCCTCGGAAGGTGTATCGTATTGGGTCTACGGACTTGTTGCCACCATTCTTGCAGCTGCACTTGGAGGGGCATGGGTCCTTTATGCCCGCCGTCGTGATACAATCGATGAATTGTCTGAGATCTTCTCTTACACTGCGGAATTATTGGCTGCAGGCGATTCTATTCGAGAATCCATTTTCAACTGCTACGAGGAACTCTGTGGTGTATTGATGTCTCATGGTCATTTACGCCGAGATTTCGAAACTGTCCGTGAGTTTGAGATGGCCATACGAAAGGCCATGCCAACGATTAGTGATGAAGCACTAACTTCACTT
>JAQXFF010000064.1 GCA_029250425.1 Candidatus Thalassarchaeaceae archaeon
GTTGCTTCTTCGATTCGAGAAGTGATTGCATCAATGTCCGTCGGGTCACCTATGCCATAGACACCATCCCAAGCACCGGGGAAATCCGCAACACCATCTGCGCGTTGCATCAATAATACCTTATTTTCGTGTCGAACAAAAGCGATGAATGCATCTGACATTTCAAGATCCTCCTTAATTGGTTAACCAGTCGAAGAACGAAGGCAATACATTGTCCATCAGGACCAACATTACGAATCCAATGAAACCAAGGACAAACATCCCGATTCCACAGACGATACAAGTCTGGCGGAATTCAAGAGAACTAGGCTTGCGTGCCATCTTTACGATTCGAGCCCATGAACCCTTTCCAAGGCCCCGAATGTTGGATTCAATTCCATCCTGCCATGACTGAACACGGTTTTCAAAGGAACCCGTTTTCTCGCTGTTTACATCGCTGCCACTGGACATGGTTCAACCTCAGAGGTGCCTCGCGACCTGCCAACCTTTCTTAAACAATGCGAGTGCGACATAGTCGACATTTCAAGTGGCAAGGTCTCAGTTAACGAACTCAATTGTGCGATTTCGCAGCGTTCGCAGTTGCTGATGTGCAGCAGCCCCGAAAATTTGCTGGCTCTTCACGCCGGTGAGTACGAGCATGACTCGAATTTCACTTCCCATCGATTGATCAACAGTTGCACCCCAAATGATTCTAGCATATGGATTGATTTTCTCACGAATTTTCTGTGCACAGGCTTCGGCTTCACCAAGTGTAAGGTTAGGGCCGCCAATGACGTTGACCAATGCCCCACGGGCGTCGCTGACATCAATGTCAAGGAGTGGACTGTCCAAGGCTTCGAAGGTCGCCTCCTGGGCTCGGTCTGGACCACTGGCCTCACCGAGACCTATCATGGCCATTCCACCACCATTTAGCATCACAGAGCGTAGATCCTCAAAGTCGAGGTTTACCAGCCCTTCCTTGGTCACCAGCTCGGTGACACCTGCAATACTGCGCATTAGGAGTTCATCAGCGACTCGGAACGCCGCTTCAATTGGCAAATCTCTAACGCCATCTACTGAAAGTAATTTCTCATTGGGCAGGACAACTACAGTGTCACATACTTCGCGAAGTCGCTCAAGTCCCCACTCTGCATTTTGTCTTCGCAATGTGCCTTCAGATTCGAATGGGTAGGTGACGACTGCAATGGTTAGTGCGCCCGCTTCTTTAGCCAAGCGTGCAACAACGTGAGCTGAACCCGTTCCAGTTCCGCCACCAAGTCCGGCTGTCACAAAGGCCAAGTCACAATCTTCGACAGTCTTGATGAGTGCGCGTTCCGATTCGTAAGCTGCCTTCTCGCCCTTTTCAGGATCTCCACCAGCCCCGCGTCCACGAGCGGTACGACCAATCAACATCTTGTTGTCAATACCGACTTTAATCAGATGCTGGGCATCGGTATTCACCGCATATCCTCGAACTGAATCTTCGTCAAGCAAACCGGCTGCATTGAGTCGGTCGACAGTGTTTCCACCACAACCTCCACAACCGAAAACTCGAATTCTAGGTTGAAGGGATTTCAGAAGTTCGTGCAATTCAGCATTGTTCGCTGAAGGCGCTCCCTTGGTGACGGTCCCATCCGTTTCTTCCTCATCATCTTGCAATTCCAATACCCTATCAATTAGATGGCGCATGATGTCAGGCTCGCTGTCGGTAAGATAACCGTTCCGACCAAAAAAGACGCGAGAATGCGTTTTGTCGACCCTTGAAAAAAATCCGAGGATGAGTACGCAGTCATCTTTTTTGTGAGCCAATCAAAGGGTGGGAAGACTCATGTTGGAGGTCAATTCTGGCACATTCATGCGCGCGCGGGTATTTTGGGTTCTTTCCCTGCTCATATTCTGCGCTTGGTCGGGAACCCCCATCGCTCTCGAAGATGAGGTTGTAGAGTCATCTGCACCCACCAATCAACAACAAAACTGGAATCAAGCCAGCCGCCCAATTTGGCAGTCAGGTTGGAGCCCACAAATTTGGCAACCTCAACCAACAGGCATGTTGTGGGAAGTTGATTTTTCCCCCGATGGGCAAATGATTGCTGCTGTAGACATCTCGACAAATTTACTCACAGTTTGGAATAGCACCGATGGAAGAGTCATTTTCCATGCACCGAATGCCAACTCACTTGTCGATGTAGTATGGTTAGACAACAGTCACGTTCTCGCAGCAGATGGTGGTGCTCGTTGGTATAGTTTTGAGATCATAGATGATGGTGGAGTTTGGCCGATGAATTCAACAACATCGCGTACCGGACTTTGGACCGCTGATTTAACAGGAAATTATGATGGTTCTTTATGGGGGCTTGACATCACTCAAGATCGTAGCCGACTGACTTTTTGTGGAGCGATTAATGATCCCAATATCGGCGGCGAAGTCGTCGTTGCCAATACTCAATTTTTCATCGATGGTTCTACCCCAGACAATGGTCACGTATACACCAATGATTGGGGAACAGATTGTGCGATATCGAATAATGGAACCTTTGTCGCTGCATTGAATCGAGTTTTTGACTCAGTAGGAGGTACATACCATGACACTGTCACTGGATGGGATGTACAAGGACCCACACTATCTCAATCGTGGACTCGAAATGTCGCAGGAGGTGAAGCAATGGCTTGGGCGATTGATTTCTCGCCACAAGGTCAAACTTACACCATTGCATACAATCGACCCAACGAAGGTGTCATCACCGATTTCTTTCACAATAGCGGAGCCATCAATTGGTATACACCAATTCCTCAAAATGTTTCAAGCGTACGATGGTCACCAGACAGTTCTGCTCTCGCAGCAGGCCTCCATGACCCCGGACGTTTGTTAATGATGGATTCAGCAGGAGGTATACTCTCAGATTACGGGTGGCACGGTGTTGTTTGGAATAACAAACCGTATCCATCTGATATTACTGCAATTGCAATTGACGATCAAGGTCTTCAATATGCGACATCAGGTAAAGATGGAGCCATCGAAATTCACAATATTGATTCTAGTAGTCTCCAGTTGAAAATCCATCGGCGACTCAGTCCAGATTATGTTCGTGAGATCGACCTAAATCCAAATGACCCATTTATCGCATTTGCAGAATCGAATGGAGTTGCAACCGTTCGAGACTATCGTACAGGCGGTATTGTCAGGCAGTGTTTTCATCCAGATTTTGATCAACCCATTGTAGAGTATCCTTTTGCAAAGAGTGTGGTGATGCATCAGCAATTTGTCATTGTCGGTTTTTCAGATGGCGCCATCGTAGCCTGTGGCGAGGATGGCAAAGAGGTGTGGACCTGGAGGGTCGATCAATATCATCCGGCAATGGAGGCATTTGGCCGCATTGATATGCACCCTACACAAAATCTCCTTGCAATATCATGGACTCAGAATTATTCCAGTACAGGCGTTGCCGGAAAGGTATCAATTTTGGATATTGATCAAATGTCTGAGGTGACAAGCTGGGACTATGCAACTGAATATTGGACTCTCGAATTCAGCAATGATGGTTTCTGGTTGGCCAGTACAGGGCAAGATGGTTCTGTTCATCTGTGGTTGACTGAAGATCCCGACCCAGCATTATGGAGTGATCAGGGTGTTCAATATAGTCACTCAAATTATACAGGTGTTCTCGCTTGGCATAGTGAAATCCATGCCTTCATGACTGCGGGATGGGATGGTGAAGCCATTGTTTGGGATGCCGATAATAGTCAACAAATGATGTCATTCCAGTTTACAGACGAAGGGTTTGGTGCAGGGTTCACATCCGGTTCGTTCCTTGTTGTTGCCAGCGGGGATGCATCTAACAGTGCATCCGGGCAACTAGAATTCTACGATGCTCTCAACATGACCCAATTGGCCACATGGAATGTTGAAGGCATTCCACGTGGTTTCGTTATTGACCACACCGGTGGACTCATTGTTGCGAATCATACAGGTTCGTGGTGGCTAATCATACCAGATACAGATGGAGATGGTGTCATTGATGAAAACGATGCATTTCCTCAGAATTCGTTGCAGTGGGCCGATACCGATGGTGATGGTTTTGGTGACAACAACGCACCGGGCGCAGGTGGAGATGGTTGCCCATCAGTTTGGGGCACGTCTTCGATAGACCGAGGCGGTTGTCCAGATACAGATGGTGATCAATGGTCCGATGCGGATGCGAATTGGCCTGTTTGTGTTCTAAACAATGGATATGGAGATGCTTGGCCAGATGACCCCAATCAGTGGTGTGATTCTGATGGTGATGGATTTGGAGATGAGT
>JAQXFF010000170.1 GCA_029250425.1 Candidatus Thalassarchaeaceae archaeon
CCAGTACGGCGGGCGCGGTCAGTCAATTGTGTCAATTTCACTGCAGTCTCTACTGCATTCGTTCTCTTTGTCTCGCTCTCGGATGCATATCTCCGAGCCGGCTTTCGCTGTGTTGTCATTTTGAATCCCATCCTGTAACCATTGGTTACAAATCCCTCATCGGAGACGATATAGGTATAACCGTTCGGGATGAACTAATGCTCAAAATGTAGATTTCTTTACTCCTCTTCATCAACCGAATGGTTGAATTTAAACAACAATGGTAGAGATACAATAATGACGATTAATGAGAGGGTGATATAGTTCGTCAAATAGAGAGAAAAGACCAATGTGCACAGCAGTATTATTGCTTCCAAACCTCTTCTTTTCCAAGTTATTTGTGGCCGATATTCAGGAAGTGTTGCAAGAATAGGCATTGTGATTCCAAGAAGGAATACTGGAAGGTGGGCATGTTCAATTAATGCAAGGTTGGGTAAGAGGGCTGGTGCAAGAATAACGCCCGTGTGGAATCCCCATGCTTCTGGACGGGGGTTGGCGTCGTAACCCATCGTTGGAGTCAAGGCACCTGCAATTCCACACAGCAAAATCCAACCTACTGTGAAGCGAGATGGCCAAATTGCTGACCAATAATCACTCGGCATCGCTAACCAAGAAAGCCCAATCACAATGAATACTGCTGAAAGGAAGAAAGTTAACGTTAATCCAATCCAACGATGTTGCGTTGCTGCACCCCTAATCGAATGTATTCTCAATGAAGAATATCGGTGTGCGAGAAGGCTCAACAACATCCAAGCAATGGGGCTTGAAGAAATATCGAGGAATACAAGAACAATGCAAAATGCAGCAACAAGCCGAGGTGTTGTAACATTCTGGATTTGGACAAGAGTGGGAATGACAATGATCGACAAGCCCAATCCAAGTAATGGATAAATGACGCTGTGCCAACTCAAAATGGATGCTTGATCTGTAAGATGCGTTGCAGTAATAGTTGCAAAACCATCAGAATCAACACCCCATCCAAGAAGAAGAACCCAACACAGAGTTACCCATCGACATTCACTAGTGTTGGGATTAATCAGAGCAAGGCCCATTGAAAACCCAAGTAACAATCCAAGCATGAGGCCAGCCGGACCATCAAAAATATGCAACACAGCCTCTATCCCAGTCACATGAACTGGGAGATAACCTGCAACTTGTGTATCGGTAATATCGGCGGTCCAAAAAGCGTAAATTCGGAAAATTACAGCCAAAGAAATGATGGCAAGGGGGATTCTGTGAATCCATTTTGGCATCCAATCTCTACCTAACAATAGAATGGGAACTAGCAGTAAACCGACGGTGAGTGTCAACGTCGTACCATTCGCCATGAGGCTGCCTTACACTCCAAGCCGTTGAAGGTTGGGCGTGGCCGATGCGCTGAAGTTCGGTATCACTTCGGAGATGATATGGGCGAGTTGATTTCTGACTGGCGTGCCCACGCTGCGGCCAGTGAATTGGCTAAACTCGTCAAACAACTACGCCCTGATGAACTTGATCAATGGTTGGATGCGGCCATTCCGAGACTTCCCGAAACAGTTCGAATCAATCCATGTAGACCTGATGTCGAATGGACACGTAATATTCTACTTGAAATGGGTGCTGAACCCATCGAGTGGTTTACCGGGGTAGGTGGGGCATATACACTCCCATGGGACAAATCAAAATGTCCTAATGAAGAGCATCGATTAAAGATTCAATCACTACATGCTACAGGTCGAATTACACAACAAGAAGCGGCATCAATGATGCCGGTTCAAGCTCTAGATGTTCAACCCGGTCTACGGGTTCTCGACATGTGTGCAGCACCGGGATCCAAAGCCACTCAAATCGCAGAATGTCTAGATGGGAAAGGATTGGTGGTTGCGAGTGAACCGAATCCTGGTAGATCGAATCATTTGGTTTCAAATGCACAACGAACAGGACACCTGAATATGGTCATCGTACGTGAAGATGGGCGGAATTTTCCAAGAGTCGCAGAACCTGGTTTTGATCGAATACTTGTTGATGCACCATGTACTGGTAGTGGGACTACACGGAAAAATACCGATGTTTGGTCTAAATGGAAACCGTTGCAGGGAGAGCATATGTCTCGATTGCAAGTTGGAATCCTTTCTAGAGGAGCCCTTCTGCTACGACCCGGTGGGAGAATGGTATATTCTACCTGTTCAATTGACCCACAAGAAAATGAAAATGTTGTTGAAATCGTACTTGAACGATTTCCGTGGTTGTCATTGATTGAAATCAATTCTAGTACAATCTTTCCAGGACTAAAGACACGGTCCGGTATGACTGAAAACACAGAAGCTTGTGTTCGAGTATGGAATGATGAAAACGATGGTTCAGGGTTCTTTATCGCCGTATTCACACAAACCGAAACAGAACACATTTCTGCACGAGCAACAAGGTCGCACCCTCGAGATGAAGGAAAAGAGCCCATACCCATTGAACCCAGACCACCCAGGCAAAAGGATTTGAGAATTCCAGAACAAGAAGACCTTGATTTGTTTGATGAATGGGGAGTTGATTCTGAAGGTTTGACGATGTGGCGGAGAGGACATCATGCACATATTAGTACGGAAGAAATTCGTGAATGGATGTGGAGTGCGCCACGTTTAACAGCCAAAAATCAACTCTTTCCTGGCGGACATTGGCAGCCGATTCGGGTATTACAAGCTGGACAACCCGTATGGAAAATACGTAAGGGGCACAACCGTTTGATTTCCACAGGTTTACATGGCTTAGCTCATCGTGTTAACAATCACAAAATCGAAATTGATTTCGAAATGGTTGAACGCCTGCTTTCAGGAGAAGAACCAGGACGCTCGACACTTAATTCCGGTTTCCAAGATTTGAGAGACGGTGGTGTATTGCTAGAATATGAGGGTGAATACCTATCTGCGTGGATCGCTGGAAAACTAAGCTTAATGATGGCTGAGGCCGATCAGCGTATCCTGAGATGGAAACTGGACCTCTAGTCACGACATTCATGCGCCATCGACCATTCGGTTGCACATGGACGCAGATGAAGTTGGCACTTGGATGCCCTTCTTTATCGCAATCCTCTTGCTATCATTTTCAGGATGGGGGCTATGGTCAATTCCCGAAAATTCCGATGATATTGTTGCTCAATCCGGGGAAAATATTCCTCGTTTTGTCGAACATTTTCCAATCGATATGGATGAAAAAATTCCACTTGACAAGGTAATTCGAATGGCCTGGTATCCAGAAAATAATTCATTGGGTACACTGAAAACCGACGATCGATTTCTCGAACTTGGTGAATTATCAATTGTTGATCATGCTTCTGAACCAGCAACAGCAATATTGCGAACGATGATTCGATGGACTTCTGAACAAAGCATCAACGTTACAGTTGAAATCAATATGACCTCTGAAATTGAAAATGGAATTCTTCGCCTAATTTTGGTTGAAGATGATGTTGAGATGTTTGGCAGGACACCTACTCAACATTCTGTTGTTCGACTGTATGACCCAACGCCCATCGGAGATGGAAATGGAACAATATCTCGTGAATTGACACTTTCTAACGGTTTGAGTAGGGATGATGCTCATCGCCTCCAATTCGTAATATTACTCTCTGATATGATGACTGAAGAAAATCATGCAGCAATTTCGATGCCGATGCCACTGGGAAACAATGGTCCATCGGAAACCGGTCAACGCGTTTCTACAGTGTTGGCTCTAGGGGCCATATTATTGGGAATGGCAGCAATTTCACGTGCTGAGTGGAAACGTGAAGTAATGTTGCCAAAATTACGAGGAGGAAGAGATTCCACTGGGCAATCAATTGCCTTTCTCAAAGCCGGTAAGAGAGATGTGCATCTTCGTGAAGTTCGAGTGTTGGCACCGTGGAAATTGGCCAAAGGAATACGATCAATGGATTTACCAGCAGGAACTGAAAAAACAATCTCCGTATTTGTCAAACCTGAACGAGGTGATACAAATCCCCATACAACAATTGTAGAGACTGAATGGAGTATTGAAGTCGATGAAATGGGTGGGTGGGTTCTCGACCTTGTTCTCCACAAAAAGCCACCAACATAGATTCAAGGTCCGTCGGGAATACCCCCCCGATTATGATTGACGACACCGATCGTCGAATCTTGGCAGTTCTGCTGGCGGATGCCCGAACTTCGATGCGTTCAATTGCAGAAGAAGTGGGTGTGGCACTCGGTACAGTTTCAAATCGTGTCAAGCGAATGGAGGAGATGGGAGTCATTCAGGGATATGGCGTTCACCTCGATGCTGAAAAAATTGGTTGGACGATGACGGTCCTTTGTGGTCTACGAATCGAAAAGGGAAGACTGATGGAAGTTCAACGTAGGATTGCAGATGACCCGCGCGTATTCGGAATCTACGATGTAACTGGTGAATTCGATTCAATGGTCCTCGCGCGCGTACGCGATCGGGCACACCTTGACGACCTGTCTAAAACCGTCTTATCGAGTGAAGGGATTATCCGAACTGTGACGCATGTAGTATTGAATACTGTCAAACAAAACGGCGTGGAATTACCTTAGGAAAGGGGTTTCCAGTCCGAGGGTTCAAGAACGCCCGCTCGACCGTTCGGCCTATGGTCGTCTCAGGAGCAAGTGATGGTGGAAATTCGGCTACGGCCGATAATCTACCTGCCACCCTTCGCTGGACTAATCTATTACTGAGATACCCCGCAAGTGATTATGCACCAATGCACGATTTTGGCCGATGGGAGGACCAGCCCCATCAACACCTTCCTGCATCTCGATTGGCAGCGTCTCCTTGGAAGGGATTGCTAATTGCTGATGAAGTTGGACTTGGAAAAACAATCTCTGCAATTCGAATAATACGGAGACTTCACTCAACTGGTGAAACTGGAGCTGTCATCATTGCCTGCCCCGGTTCACTTCGTTCAAAATGGAAGCAAGAATTACATCACAGAGGAGATCTTGAAGCAGAAATAGTTGACAGTGGCAGGAGATTGCTCAGAATTGTCGACAGATTGGTTGAGGGGGAACCTCGAATTCTTATTGTAAGTCATGGTATACTACGACGTTCTGCTACCCTTGTTCAATTGATGGAAACATTGCCAGAAATCATGCTCACAATCATCGATGAAGCGCACCATTGTCGAAACCCTCGAAGTCGTTTGCACGATGCTGCACAATTGCTTACCATGCGTTCTCGACAAAGTGTCCTAATGACGGCCACACCCGTCAATTTACGCGAAGAAGAACTGTGGGTACAACTCAGTTTACTAGCACCAGATCGATGGCCAACAATCGAGCAATTTCATCGTACGATGAGGCCAACAAGAATGCTGAACGATGTACTGGATGGAATATCTCGGGCCGTCCCAAACTTGCCAAGAGCATTGGATCACTTCCGCGCACTACAGCATACAATCGGATTTGCAGGCGACCCCCGTCTTGAACAGGCAATGAATTTGGTACAAGATGAGACCGCTTGGGTTGAGAATCGAATCGAAAATTCACGAATCGTATTGGCGAATTTAATCCGTCGATTGCGGCCATTGAATGACCTTCTTGTTCGAACAAGACGACGGGACTTAGATTGGCACATGGCGCAAAGATCTGCAATCACATTGGACATCAACCTCACGCAAGAAGAATGGCGACTCTATGAGGCGGCGCGTGCTTGGGCACGAACTCTAATCCAAATGCGACATCCAGAAGGTGAAGTCTTCGACTGGGCACTAATTGTACCCGAAAGGATGGCGTCTTCTTGTCTACCCGCCTTTGCAGGACATGTTGTTAGACAACTACACTCACAAGCTCGTGAGGTCCTTGATAATTCGATTGATGATGAAGCGGATATCGATTTGGAAGAAGTCGAGATTCGAATGCTTCGACGTCTTGGAAATTTGAATGAACTTATTGATGCCGCAGAAGCATTGGGTGATACTGATTCGAAATACGATGCGTTTCGTTCTTGGATTATTCAAAGTCTCAATGAAGATGCATCTGGTGGAATTCTATTGTTCAGTCATTTCCATGCCACATTGCAACACCTTCAACAACGCTTGATGGCTGATGGTGTCAGTTGTGAGGTCATTACTGGTCGAACCCGGATGCAAGATAGAGATACGATACGAGAGCGATTCAAAAATGGCGAATTTGATGTTTTACTCTCTAGCGAGGTCGGAAGTGAAGGCTTAGATCAGCAACATTGCCACAGATTGGTCAATTATGATTTACCTTGGAACCCGATGCGAATTGAACAACGAATTGGGCGACTCGATCGATTCGGGCAGACTGCGGATGAAATTCAAATTCTAAATCTTGCAGTTGAAGGAACAATTGATGCAGCGATTTTGCACAGGCTGTATCACCGAATACGCTTGTTTGAAGATGCATTGGGAATGCTTGATCCATTGCTTGGAGAAGCCATGCGAATGGTCGCAAGAACCGAATTGGATCGACCTGTTGGGTTGAGAATGGTTACGGCGGAAGAAGCTTCGAGTGAAGATACTGATGCGGTCTTGACACTCCTTGATAAACGAGAAATGTGGCTAAATGAACGCTCAACTGATGAACGAGCATGGGTAGGGCCCGATCCAGGAATCTCTGCCTTGCGAAATTCAGTTAATCGGCACCACCTTGGAATTGGTTCGCAGCAATTACAAAATTGGTTAATTCATCAGTTAGGCGAGGATGCACAATTGCATCCCACTCGAGAACCTGGTGTATGGATGCTTGGTTTAGACCGAAATATTGTACAAGAATTAGCACATCGTGCAATGGATAGTAATCGTATTGACCAAGATACTGTAGGTTGGAAAGATATCATCACTACGGCAGCAAATCAATCGGGTCCTCACTGGTTTCACGTCGTCTTTGAACGTGACATGGCACGAGAAAATCCACAGCATATATTCATCACTCCAT
>JAQXFF010000086.1 GCA_029250425.1 Candidatus Thalassarchaeaceae archaeon
TCCGCCATATTGGGTTGAGAAAATCGACCATCCATCAGTGTTCTTGCCTCAACTTGAAATCAGTCCCTTCGATGGACGGGCAATGTCGGACCCCTATCGCACCCTCGGGGTTTCCAAAGATGCCCCTCATGCGGAGATTAAACGCGCCTTCCGAAAGTTGGCGCGACAGTATCACCCTGATCGCAATCCAGATGACTCTGCTGCTGAAGAACGATTCAAGGCAGTTCAGAATGCATGGGAGAAATTAGAGTCACCTGAAAAACGCCGACAGTTCGATGAGGAACAACAGATGAAACAGGCTTTCGGTGGCATGGGTGGAATGCCTGGTGGAATGGGCGGAGTGGGCATTGATGATCTCCTCCGGCAGTTTATGGGCGGAGGCCAACGTCAACAAGCATCCCCATTCGCGGGTCAACCGCGTACAGCTCCTCCTGAAACTGCAAAAGGAGCCGATATTTCATCACCTCTTGATATTGAAATTGAGCGAGCATTGGAAGGGGGTAAAGTGCAGTTCACCCACAATCGGTTGGTTCGCTGTTCTGAGTGTAATGCAAGAGGTTGTGTTCATTGCACAAATCTTGGTGTCCGACGCAAAAAAACTCGCCTGACATTGAATGTCCCCAAAGGTGCCAAACATGGCCAGCAACTCAAGTTGCCAAAGATGGGCAATGAACACCCGACTGGCCAGCCTGGAGATTTGACAGTGACCCTTCGTATCGACGCAGAAGAAGGCCGTCGTTGGGAGGGTGAACATCTCATTCAAGAAGTTGCAATACCATACTCTACACTCACACTTGGAGGCGAGGCACGTGTGTTGACACCAGTCGGAAAAACAGTATCTGTAAAAGTTGCCGCAGAAACCCGAATTGGTGACCGAAAGAGGCTGCCAAAAATGGGTTATGCGGGAGCAGATCTTGATATTGAGTTTATACTCGATGAACCAGAGTCTCTGACCCCATCTCAGAAGGCTGCTTTGGAGTCACTTCGAGACTCGGGGCTCTGATGGACACGCCCTTATACCCGTCTCTCCGGCCTACGGCCGGCGAGTGTGATGAGAGATTTTTCGGGCGTGGCAGATTTTGCTGTTCACAATCGCACGAAATTCCATGTTGCAATCATCTTATTTTCGATTGTGATGGTCCCCGGTTTTCTACAAACTCTCACCCCAATCGACATCGAATCATACGATATGGATAGCCCTGAAATGGATGCAGAGAAAGTCATCAATGACGAATTTTCATCAAAGGAATTGACCATCGGTTTTGTCATTTCAATTCGAGACCCTTCGTTTATTGAGAATGGCAATCAAGCCCCGCATACAGATTCTGAAGGCAATCCTGATCGTTTGGCATTGCCTTCACCAAATGAGGTTGCACCCTTCCAAGGGGTTGGAGAAGGATTTTCAGGTGATGGAATTCCAGAAGGGGGCGTTTTCAATTTGACTTTCCTTCGTGAACTTGAGCAAAAGGTGATGGTTGCACGTGCCGACCCACTTGCAGAATTTTATCGCCCCATTGTCAGTGAATTGACTGGGGAAAGTGCAAATGGAACCCTTTCCCTGTTTGAGCAATTTGAAGCATTCATGGCCAATCGTTCGTTGTTGACGCGCACGTCAACCGACCCATTTGGAAACATTGTCGAACCTCTAACAAATTGGTCCGATTGTGGAGTGTTGGAATGTCTGCAATTCGGAGATCCAAATTTAACTCAGGCTCACATTGATTTGGCAGCCAATCGTATGATACTGGCTAGACCCAGCGTATTTTTGCGCTGGACAACCACCGATCGAGCTTTCCTTTCAGATCCATCAAGTCCTGTTATTGGGCCAGTTGGTGGCCAGATTGGAGAGGATGGTACTTTTGAGAATGCCATTTGGATGCCGGGGCGCTGGTCGGCTTCCTCAACATGGATTCTGCTTCAATTGGATAAGGAAGAAATGATGGCTTCAGGCTATACTTTTGTTTGGACCGATGCCCGCACAGAACCTGCTTCGATGACTTGGAATGGTCTTGAATTGTACACGACCCCGCCTGAATTGACAGTAGAAGAATGTCGAGATAGCCAAGAATCAGGAAACGGCCCTTGTTCAGCAGATTGGGCGTTACTCAGTCTCGAACACAATATACGAGTGACCGATCAGGAGTCTGTAACCCTCATTGCACCTCCGACTGGCATCAATATTGAGGTCAATCGTGAATTGCAACAATCTGTAACTCTCCTCGCGACAATGTTTGTGTGTATTCTGATGTTATTGTGGGCCAGTCTGCGAAGGGTAACTGATGTTGCAATTGTAGCAACAACTCTTGGTTTCAGTTTATTGTGGATGCAAGGTTTGATTGGTTGGGGGATGATTATTGGAAGTACAATTGATGTCAAAATCATCAGTCGCAGTCAATTTAGCAATCTCCTGCCCATCCTAATTTTAGCGTTGGGCATCGATGATAGTTTACACGCGCTTCATCGGTACAAGGAAGAGCGTAATCGCGGGAAAACAACAGATGAAGCAGTTCACATCAGCTTGTCGCGGGTTGGGCGTGCCATCATGCTCACTTCCTTAACAACCATCGCTGCTTTCTCAGCCAATCTGACCTCTAGCATCCCCGCACTCCGTTCGTTTGGAATAGAGGCTGCATTGGGTGTGGCCTCAGCATTCGTTTTGACTGGCCTCTGGGCACCACTAATCCGATACGACATTGATATTTGGATGCAAAAGCGAAATCGTCTAAAAGAGGAATCAGAAGACCAGTTGTATCTTGTTCCCAAACATTGGTTGTCACGTATTTCTGGTGGTTCAGCCTGGGCTTCCCCATTCATCATCGTTATTGCGATTATTTTGACAGCCATTGCCACTCCCGCGATGTTATCACTTGAAGGGGATTTCAAGGTTGAGGATTTTCTCGATGACGAATCTGAATTTGCTCAATCAGTATTCATCATCAATGAGAGATTTAGTTCTGAGGGCGAACCTGCTTTGATTCTGATTGAAGGTGATGTCCTCAACCCAGATGTATACGCAGCAATCGGTGAACTGCGCGCGAATATGAATGAGGTTGGAGTAGATGATCCGAATCGCTATACAAGATTACCAACAGGTGAAATTGAGCTGCATGCAATCGATGAATTGGTCTACTGGGCAATGGGGAGTTTGGCAACCAATTCTGAACCGTTTACACTGGCGGGATGGAATGAATCCATGCCCGACAATGGCGTCAATTGTGAACGTCTTCCCATGACGGGATTACCTGACGTATCTTCACGAGGATGTTTGCAATTTTTCTATGGGTTTTTGACCGTGTATGGGATTCCTCCTGCAGGTATTATTCCTGAAATCCCTCCAAGTATTCCTGAATTGTACATCTCTGCTGAGTGTGAATTGAATCCGAATGCTACTCACCTTTGTATGGATGGTACCAATCCTACATACAACCGTATGACGATGCGGTGGGGCTTGATCAAGCCAGAGCAATTTACGATTACCAAACAAGTCTTGATTGAACTTGAGCATGATTTGATCCCATTCAGTAATTTATCCAGTGAGGACATGTCAATCCGCAGTAGTTTGGACACTGCTTCAGATGAATACCCTGTGACATGGGCGATTCCTACAGGATCTCCAGTTACTCGATATGTCGCAGCATCTAGTATGCAAGATGAACTTCAAGGGACTCTGATTTTGGGTGTGTATCTCTGCCTCATCACATTGTGGTGGGGTTTCAGACCCAGTGTCAACCAATCCACAGCAGCTTTCCGTAGAGGTAAGGAAGAATTTGCTTTGCTTGCGACATGGGGCTTGCTTGCAGGTTTTGCAATTGGTGCTGCGATGAGCGTAATCTATGGAGGGATTGTAGGGGGAATTTGTGGTTTCACCATCTTCATATTGAATTTCTTATGGGGTGAACGAGCCCTCGCTTTCGCAGTGATTACCACTTTCCCAATTCTGATTGTCGTCGTTTGGTTGTATGGTATGATTGCAGTTGCAGGATACGGCCTCAACATGGTTACAGTGGCGATTGCAGCGATGAGTTTAGGCGTTGGAATTGATTACGTAATTCACGTCGTTGAACGCTATCGTGAAGAGCGTGAAAGAGGCCAATCTGTCCATTCATCCCTTGTTGCAATGGGCGGTGCATCTGGCTTGGCTCTTGTTGGTTCTGCTGTATCGGATGTCACAGGCTTTGCCATCATTTCCCTTTCCCCAATGGGTTTCTTTGCAGCGTTTGGTTTGTTTTGCGCGTTGATGATTGCCCTGAGTTTTATCGCTTCAATGGTGATTGCAAGTAGCGTTCTAGGTCTCATTGCTTGGCGCGAAATTCGTGCCGAATCCAATCGCGCAGGTGGAATCCGGAAATTACAAATTGCCACCGAAGAAAGGCTTGGTATCCGAAGAGGTGTGATTGATGACTGAAGTACCTCGATTGCGACAACTTGAACGCCGTGAAATAGATATGGTGTTGCGATGGAAAGATGATACTGAACACACCATTGGGTACACAGAATTGCGATATTGGTGCCCCTGTGCAAATTGCAAACCTAGGCGTGAAGTTGAATCTAGAAGCGAGACACTACGTGACGAAGTTGGGCAATTAAGAAACGAGAAACCCAAGGCTGAAAATGTCGGTGGTTACGGAATTCGCTTCACTTTTGCTTCAGGGTGTAATTCCGGTATTTGGAGTACAGACCGCCTCCATGCAATCGCAACAGGTACCCCCGATCCTGATTCAGTGTGATGTGCGAAGTGTCTTAACCACCCCCCCGGTCGTTTGAATCGGCGAAGTCGTGGGTTGTCCCACATCTTCGCTTCGCGATGGTGAATGAAATGAACCCAGATTCCAATGAGGAAGATGATTGGACGAAATATGCCGATACTGGCTACACATCAACATATGACCCTTGGGCTGACATGGTTCCAGCAACCGAAATTGAGGAAGAAGAATTTGAAGATGATTTCGAAGATTTTGAAGATGCCAACTCCCGAAGTCGTGACATTCCACGCTGTCCAGCCCCAGCGGGCATAGAGCATACCATTCGCATTGGAACTTGCAACCATTGCCTTGGTCGTGTTGCAGGTGTTCGTATTGCTGGAGACCCTCTGGATCAAGTTGGTGAAAGGGTTCGCGCACAGGCACTTGAGAGAGATCCAGAATTGGAAATGAATGACGGCATTGATTGCTGTCCCTTTTGTGAAGATTTGTTCCTCGAGCTTGATTTGATTGTCAATCGAATTTCTGCTGCAGTGGATGGTGTAGAATTTTCCAAGGCGCAATTGGGCATTCATTTCGCCAAAGATCATGTCGCGGCTGAAGAGGTATTGCGTTCTACAATTGCGGCCACTGGAAGTCGGCCCCTCAAAGCAACACTTTCCGATGCGATCCAATCAGCAGTTTCTGAGAAATTGTCAGGAATGATTTGGGTTAAGGAGAGACCTGAAGTCATGCTTTTATTCGACACATTAACGCTGGGTGTGAATGCAGATGTTCGTGCAGTATTCTTGTATGGTCGGTATCGAAAAATTGCTCGAGGAATTCCTCAGACACGTTGGCCTTGCAGGGCTTGTCGTGGTCGCGATGGAGGTTGTGAGTCGTGTAATGGAACAGGACAACAATATCCGTACAGTATTCAGAGTCTGACTTGTGAGCCAATGGTTGAATCCACTGGAGCCATATCCGATGCATTCCATGGAATGGGAAGAGAAGACATTGATGTGCGATGTCTTGGAGATGGACGGCCATTTGTCGCTGAACTCAAATCACCCCTCCGTCGAACGATTGATTTTGAGAAATTGACGAAGGACATCAATAAAGCCGCCAAAGATCAAATCGAAATCCACGGCTTACGTGCATCCAATCGTGCTGAAGTAGCTCGGATCAAAGAAACCAAGGCTGAGAAATCATACACCATTCGTTTCACTTGTGAATCATCGTTGGCGGATGAAGAAATAATCACTCGAATCGAGTCATTGTCTGGCCAGGTACTCGAACAGCAAACTCCGCAACGTGTTTCTCATCGGCGTGCTGACAAAATTCGCAAGCGCAAGGTCATTTCAATCTTGAACATTGTAGTCGAAGAAAATGAGGTTCAATTTGACGTCCGTTGTGAATCGGGTACATATGTCAAGGAACTGGTTCACAGCGATGAAGGTCGAACAAATCCATCGGTAGCAGGCATCCTAGAGACTGACTGCGAGGTCATTTGGTTGGACGTTAAGGACATCCATGCGGACTGATTTTCAATTCATTGTCAGGCGGTGCGCTTAATTAGGGGCGGCAGGTCGCCCGATTCCCCCTA
>JAQXFF010000088.1 GCA_029250425.1 Candidatus Thalassarchaeaceae archaeon
GATTCATATGATCAAAGTAGTACCCAGACCGATTTTACAACTACACATGCCGATGATTCCAGTAACAGTTTCATCTATGCTTGTGATACTGAATGGAATTACGAAGATACCCGCGAAGAAGGTAGCAAAACACTCGTAAGAATTGGTGATTCCGCCTTTGGTTACGAAAATGGAACAGCCACAGTGTCGTGTGCAGCCCCATGTTGGGTTCAGTATGATGACAAGGTTTGGGATGGAGCAGTCGATGATATTGTTGATGGCGCAAGTGGCCTCCTTGGCATGCTCGGTTCAACCTGCTTCTTCATTGGTGGTTGCTGTGCACTTCTCCTCGGTCTAATTCTTGGCTTGACCATCAATGACAAGCCACAGACGGTGGTTGTCCAAGGTGGCGGCGGTGGAATGGTCGGCATGGGCGCTCCCGTTGTAGGTGCGCCAGGTGGTGCAGTCCCAATGATGGGCGCACCCGTTGCTGCTGCACCGATGGCCGCACCAGTTGTGGCCGCACCTGTCGCAGCAGCACCAGTTGTTGCAGCCCCCATCGCTCAACCCAATCCAGCTCAGGAGTATTACAACGGTCTCCTCACACAAGGATATGATGCAGCCAGTGCAGCACAATATACCGCACAGCACTACCCTGGATTCCAGCCCTGATTGTCACGCTTTGACGCATCAACCCCTCTAGGGGTATTGCGATTAGACTAAGTCTCATCCAGTGTTGTCGAATTCATGCACTTTGTCGGTAAAGTGGTGGCTGGCATTGGTGCCGTCACCTTACTGCTGAGCGGAATCATGTTGATCTTCGGGGTCACTGATATCAGCGAAAAATCACAGGATGTCAATTACGTCATTTCGGGACAAAGTAACGGTACTGTCGCAGTTTACGACAGTGACTTCCAAGGGGACATTGGCTTCACAATTTTCGTTGAAGGTATCTATGAAGACACCAATAATGACGGCATATGGGACATCTGTGATCAAGTGAATATTACAGCCATTCACGATGGAAAAATAATGGAGAATTTTGAAACCAATGAATCCTTTGTTGTGAATGCAAGTGACGATGAGAGATTCTACTATGAATCCGCGACAGGGAATAACGAATGCGGTTCTCAACAAGGTGAAACTGCAATGGTTGACGGGAAAAATTTGGTCAAAATTGGGCGGGCATGCAGGGGGTGCATGAGTGGAACTTTGACCATTGAATCCAATGAGTCCATTTGGGTTGTTTACGATGATGAAGAAATTGCAGAATTGTTGGGTGGATTTTTCGCTGCTTTTGTGGGCACTTGTCTTATTCCATGTGGCTGTTGTATGTTGATTCTTGGGCTGATTTTGGGATTCACATTATCTGGTGATTCTAAACAAAATGTGGCTTTGACCGACCAAAGTGTGACCGAAGTACCCGTTAGTTTTGAAATACCCCTGCCGACAGCTGATTCAGATCCTGCTCATGCATATTATGGCGATATGATCGCCAGAGGTTTTGAGCCAGAACTTGCTGAAAAAATAACCCAGGATCAATATCCTGGATTCAATCAATAATTACTCGATTGTCCATCTTAACAATCCGAGAGCACCACCAAGGCCCATCAGTTGTTCACCAGCATCATGGTCGGCACTTGCCTGAACAACTTCACCACCCGTTGCTCGAACTTGTGATGCAGCATCCGCCCAGAATGGCTCACTTCGCAGTATCCCTGCCTCGATAATCAAGGATTCTACGGCACCTTGGCTCACAGCTTCTTCCAATTCCTTACGCCCGTATGCAACAGCTCCATTGGTCGAAATTCGGGCCAAACTTTCTTCGATGAGACGAATTTGTTTTGCCATGGCGAATTCGCCAAGTACTGCATCTGCAGCCCCTTCTCGCATCACTTCATTGGCTGCGGAGCGGCCACCGATACTGGTTGCGATATTCAGTGTCCGATGGCCGACACCCGTTCCTTTCAGTAGAGATTCGAATTGTTCTCGTGCCATCCCTGGGCCACAGATGACCACTGGCATTTCCGCAGAAATGGCCTTGGATGCTTGGCCTGCAACCTTTGCAAGGAAGGCATTGCGAATTTCTGTAGATTTCCCTTCACGCTTCCCACCACCTCGAAGTGTGAATGTGTCACCAACTTGGCGCATTCCATGTTGTGCAATTTCAAACAACAATATCTCGTCACTTTCGACTACAGCAATGGCCACTCTTCCACGGCCACTATCCTGCAGGGCTTCAGCCAGTAAACTTCGATCGGATTCAGAAATACCTCCCTTCCAAGATATTTCGATTTCATCGCGTGGGCTCACTGCGTGAGTATGATGGCTGCCTTTGTCCATCATTGCTTCACTGATGATGCCATGGATTCTGAGGTTGTCCGTGAAAGGTTGGAATTCCGTTGATTCCGCCTTCAGAACAATCCACATTGGTTTCCGGTCGGCTGCTTTAGCGCGCCCACTCTCTTGTGTACCAGTACTTTGGTCACGACGAAACCCCATCATGCCAACTTGGCATCCAGGGTGTACCATTTGTGCAAGGGCCCACAAGTCATCTTCGTGTTGCACTCGGAGGCGCACACCTTCCTCGATGTTCTTGATTTTCTGCACATTTAACCCTCCGCAGGGAAGAGGGCTGCCAAGGCATCCACGACCGATTCATCATCATTCTGATATTGATGCCAAACAACGATTCCATCCGGCTGAATTATCACGAACATAGGTGTGCCTTGTGAATGGAAAGTAGCCATCTCTGATTGGTCTCTGTCATCGACATAAGTCCAATTGTGAGCCGGGCCGGGGCGTTCATCACAATTCTTTGTGCCATAATAACAGCCCTCGAATGTGGTTTTGTCCTGAAATGCAGCAATCTCCTCCAGACTCGCATTAAAATTGTCATTTGAACTAAAATTCACAGCGAAGGTGAAGAATGTCACATTGTCCCGATATTGATTGTGTAAGAGTTCCATGTCATCTGCATAATTCCAGCAATGACTACAATCTGTACTTGCAAATTCAATGAGGATCCACGGTATCTTTGTTGTATTGTTCCATGTTTCATCGATATAATCTGACAATTGCCATTCTGTCCAAATTCCACTTGGCGCTCTTGCTAGAGTGGTGACTTGTGGCACCCTTTCACCTTCCCATGTACCG